>JANNHC010000701.1:0-4417 GCA_031404215.1 Acidobacteriota bacterium | reverse complement strand
GGCATGTGGTCGCGCCCGGCTTCATTGATCTGCACGAGCACGGCCAGCAGGAAGAGTCCTACCGCATGATGGTGCGCGACGGTGTGACGACGGCATTCGAGCTGGAGGTCGGGACCGGCGACGTGGCAGCCTGGTACGCCGCGCGCGCGCGCGGGCAGATCGTCAACTACGGCGTGTCCATCGGGCACATTCCGGCGCGCGTGAAGGTGCTCGGCGATCCCGGCAAGGGGCTGCTGCCCGCGGGCATCGGCGGATCCGGCAGCGCCACCGACGAGCAGATGGCCGCGATGGAGGCGATCCTGCGCGAGGGCCTGGCCCAGGGCGCCGTCGCAATGGGCTTCGGCAGCGCCTATACGCCCGGCGCGCCGATGACGGAGATCGAACGGATGTTCCGAGTCGCGGCGACCGGCGGGGTCT
The DNA here is from genome assembly GCA_031404215.1 of Acidobacteriota bacterium. Taxonomy (GTDB): domain Bacteria; phylum Acidobacteriota; class Vicinamibacteria; order Vicinamibacterales; family 2-12-FULL-66-21; genus JALZOC01. Next base: position 4,000 of record JANNHC010000701.1, on the reverse strand, counting down.
CGGCCCACATCCACATGCGCGGAGGGCTCGCAGGTCTTCGAGAGACGATCGCCGCGGCCCGAGCCGCCGGCGCCTCGCTTCACATCGTGCACGTGAACTCGGTGGCGGACAACGAACTCGACGGGTTCCTGGCGGCGATTCAGGCGGCGCGCGACGCCGGCCAGGACGTGACCACCGAAGCGTATCCGTACGGGGCGGGCATGACGGAAATCCAGTCGGCGCTCTTCGACGACTGGGCCACGTGGCCCGAGGAACGCTTCGGGCTGCACCAGCTCGTCTCCACGGGCGAGCGGCTGACGCGCGCGACGTTCGCGAAGGCGAGAGTCGCGGGTGGAACCGTCATCATCCACGGACGGTCCGAGGAACAGACGCGCACCGCCATCGCCAGCCCTCTCTCGATGGTCGCGAGCGACGGCTTCATCCAGAACGGCCGCGGGCACCCGCGCACGTCGGGCACATACGCCAAGGTGCTCGGCAATTACGTGCGCGACGAAGGCGTCGTGACGCTCGTGGATGCCCTGCGTCGCATGACACTCGATCCCGCGCGACGTCTCGAACGCCGTGTGCCGGCCATGGCCAACAAGGGCCGCGTGCGCGTGGGAGCCGATGCCGACCTGACCGTCTTTGACGCGGCGACCATCATCGACCGATCCACCTACGAGGACGCGAGCATCCCATCCGCGGGGATTCCGTACGTGGTGGTTGGCGGCCAGGTCGTCGTCGACAACGGAACGATTACGGCCGCCAGACCGGGACGCGCGATTAGGGCTCCGGGTCGATAGGTACGGCCCCGCCGTCGTCTCGCTTCTGCGCTGGCGTCTCGTTGAGTCCATCAGTGTATGATTCTCGCCATGGCCATCCGCAGAGCGGCGCTTGCCGTGCTCGCCTCGATCTTCGCGGCGGCGACCCTGCCGGGCCAGGCGCCCATGGAGGCCCCGTGGCCGCCAACCGTGGAACGCATTCCGACGCCAGCCGCAGCTGACAGCGCACAGCCGCAGCTGTCGTCCTCGGATCGCGGCATCATTCTCAGCTGGGTCGAGAGACAGGCGCAAAACGCGACACTGAAGTTTTCAGAGCGCACGGGCAGCGGCTGGTCGGCACCTCGAACGGTCGCGTCCGGCACCGACTGGTTCGTGAACTGGGCCGACGTGCCGTCGGTGATGCGGCTGGCAAACGGCACGCTCGTCGCGCACTGGCTTCAGAAGAGCGGGCCGGACACCTACGCGTACGACGTTCGTCTTTCGCACTCGAAAGACGACGGCAAGACGTGGTCGCCATCGTTCACGCCGCATACCGATGGGACCAGGACGGAGCACGGGTTCGCGTCGCTGTTCCAAATGCCGGGCGCCGGGCTGGGACTGGTGTGGCTGGACGGTCGAGCCGGGGCACATGGGGCTCCGCATCCAGCAAAGAAGCCGGAGACCGATCACGGGGGGCCGAGCGCCGAGGGCGGGGACATGAGCCTGAGGTTCGCGACGTTCGACGGCACCTGGAAGCGGACTTCTGAAGTTCCGGTCGATCTGCGTGTCTGCGAGTGTTGCCCCACGACGGCGGCTGTTACGGCGGATGGCCCCATTGCCGCCTTCCGTAACCGGACGGAGCAGGAGGTTCGCGATATCTACGTGGCGCGTTTCGAGAATGGCCAGTGGACCGAACCCAGAGCTGTCTTTCAAGACGACTGGAAGATCGCCGCGTGTCCGGTGAACGGTCCGATGCTGAGCGCGCGCGGCCGCGACGTGGCAATCGCCTGGTTTACGGTCAAGGAGGATCAGGGGCGGGCATTCGTCGCGTTCTCGAAGGATGCGGCCCGCAGCTTCGGTCCGCCGATTCGGCTGGACGATGGTGGGGCGCTCGGCCGTGTGGATGTCGAGATCATGCCCGACGGCTCCGCGCTGGCGAGCTGGATCGAGTTCGCCGACAGGCGGGCACAGTTCAGGATGCGCCGGGTGGAGCCTTCCGGTGCGAAATCGCCCGGAGTCGTCGTGTCAGGACTTGCGGGTACCCGCGCGAGTGGTTATCCACGGATTGCCCGGCACGGTAACGAGCTCGTGTTCGCCTGGACGGAGAGTGCTGACGCCCGCCTGCAGGTGCAGACGGCTGTCGCGCGGTTCCCTGCAACGACTGCCCGCTAGCCGGTTCTTCGGTCGTCGCCCGACCGGCCGAGCTTGAAACGAGACGCCGGAAGCTGAACACTGGAGAACGATGGGCGTATCAATCAGCTGTCCGCAGCTCAGCGACGCGGCGATTCGAACCCAACTGACCGCCGCCGTGCAGTCGGTTGTGAAGCGCTGGCGTCCGTCGTTCGAACGCTGGCGCATGTCTCTTTTCAGATCGCAATCCGGTGAAGGATGGGATCTCGCGATCTCCGGTCCGCGCTTCCGGAAGATCTTCACGCTGTATGGGCCCGTCGAGGACTTGCCAGGTCTCGTGAGCGCCTACATCGACGCCATCCTTGCGCAAACCTCCTCACGGTCCCACCCCAACCCGGGGACGACGTTCTAAAGCAGCTCCTGGTTTCCGAGCTCCCAGCTTTCGGCCCGAGCCGCCAGCCCCTGGATAGTTGGGCTTGCTTCCCCGGGGTGCTCTCCATAAGCTGGCGTGATGGGTATCGCCAACTGGATGCGGGTGCTCGATACGCTCGGCGGTCTCGCGCAGATGGGCGGGAAACTGCGGTCGCTGACGGCGGAATCGGGGATGACCGCAACGCAAGCCGGCAGCGCCGGAGCGCTGGAGACGCGCCTCGCGGGCGTGGTCGTGGCGGCGCTCAAAGAGGCGTTCGACCGCGATCGCGCGCGGATGGATCTCGAGCGGGCCCAGATCGACTCCGAACACCGTCGAGCCGAGGAGGCGCTGGCCGCGGAACTCAGGCGGCAGGCCGCCGAACGCGTGCTCGGACAACTCAGGCTCCTCGCGATCATGGCGATTGCCACGTGGATGTTGTCGGCGGCGCTGGCGGTCTGGCTTCCAGGCATGCGCGCCGGAATTCCGCGCGGTCTGCTCGGAACCGGCTGGGCGCTCGCATTCGGGTCGCTGGGCTGTGCGTTTGCCGGATCGCAGCGGATTTCAGAATGGACCGTTGCGGCCGCGAGCAGCGCGCCGCCCGCAAGTGGCGCGGCCACGGCCGCTCCGTGGCTGCTCCTGCTCGCGCTGGCGAGCACGGGCGCGAGTTTGCTGGCAGCGTTGTAAGAAACGTCCAGCAATCCGCAAGAATCACCAATCAACTACTGACCATGCGAGGACACGACGTGCTGACCGGCGCGACGACCGGCGACACCGTGAAAGCCGGGCCGTGAAGCGTGACTCTCCGTTCCAGGCGCTCGCCGAGGCGCGTCACGCCGATCCATTCGGTGTGCTCGGGCCGCACGTTGAACCCGCCGGCGTCATCATCCGCGCGATCATTCCGACCGCCGAGCACGTCACGGTCTTGCGGAACGCTTCTCGCCCGGTGGCGATGACCCGCCGCCATGCATCCGGCATTTTCGAAGCCACGCTCCCTGGCGTGAAGGCGATTCCCGACTATCGTCTTCGCGTGTCCTATCAGGGTGGCGCCAGCGCGGATGTCGACGACGCCTATCGCTATGGCCGCGTCCTGTCTGATTACGACCTGTATCTGTTCGGTGAAGGCAAGCACACCCGCATCTACGACAAGCTTGGCGCGCACCCGGCCACCATCGGCGACACGGACGGAGTGCATTTCGCCGTCTGGGCGCCCAACGCCAAGCGTGTCAGCGTCGTGGCCGACTTCAATGCGTGGGATGGCCGCCGCCACCCGATGCGTTCGCTCGGTGCCAGCGGCGTGTGGGAGATCTTCATCCCCGGCGTCACCGTCGGCGAGCGCTACAAGTTCGAGTTCCTGACCGGTTTCGGCGAGATCGTCCTGAAGTCCGATCCCTTCGGCTTCGCGTTCGAGCTTCCCCCCCTGAACGCGTCCATCGTCTGGGAACCGAGATACGAATGGCGCGACAGCGCATGGATGGCATCGCGTGAAGCGTGCGGGTCG
>JANNHC010000700.1:0-12299 GCA_031404215.1 Acidobacteriota bacterium | reverse complement strand
CGGCTGATGTCGAGCAGGCGTGCCGCCCGCGTCTGGTTGCCGGCCGCGGCACTCATGGGCTACCACTACTCACCTCACACCGACATCTGCAATCGTGCGCAGCAGGTGGAACGCGGTGATGTCTTCCGCCTGTTCCGGCGTCGCGGCGCGTGGCGCCCCTAGCCGGATTTCAGAGGCGCTGTCGTCCTGCACCCCTGAGGCCGCACGCCACCGCCGCCCATCTCCTTCAGATCGGACCTACGTCTGGCTGCACAGCAATATTTCTGCCGGAAACCCGGCAGACCGGCCGGGCTGTCCTGCGGCGCCGTTGATTTTTCGCCTGCAATATTGGGGCGGTCTGGTACCGGCACCCAGCTTGCGAAGACGGGTGCCATGAGCCCCATTGCCCGCGCTCTCCACGAGCGGTTCGAGGAGGTCTGCCGCGCCGAGCTCGTCAGGCTCCGGCGCAAGACGGCGTCGCTGTCCGCTGCGGACCGGGCGGAACTGGACGCCATCAGCATCGCCGTCGCGGGAGCGATTGCGGCCCGCCTCGGGGACGCGCTCGATGGCGAATCCGCGTCGGATATTGCCAATGTCGTCGCGAGGCTGTTCGCCGTCGCGCCACGGGACGCCTCATCCGAAGCCGGCTTAGGGGCGCCAGTCGTATGAAGGACCGATCGACAGGGAGAGACACTATGAAACGAATCGTCATGACGGGGTTTGTCGCGATCGCTCTGCTGGGCGGGACAGCATTCGCGCAGGATGCCAAGGTCCAGCAAGGCATAGAGGTCTACGCCGCGCAGAAGTGCTCGAAGTGCCACTCGATTGCGGGCAAGGGCAACGCGAAGGGAAAGATGGACGACCTCGGCAGCAAGCTGACGGCAGCCGAAATCAAGGAGTGGATCGTCGATCCGATTGAGATGGCCGCGAAGAACAAGAAAGACCGCAAGCCGCCGATGAAGAAAGTGGCGATCGCGGAGGCTGATGTGGACGCGCTCGTCGCGTTCTTGTCGACGTTGAAAAAGTAGCCTTCGCGAGGCAGTTAGCGCCGGAGTCTTCCGTCTATGTGGGAGGCGTGGCTTGTTTGTCTCCTCGTTGTCTCGACCGCTGCCTGGTGCCGCTGGGACGGGCACGACCGTTCGGCTCAATGTATTAACGGTGGGGAAGAAAAATCCACGAGCGTTGAATACTGGCCAGGTTTTCAGCTGATTGGATCGGGACTGTTTTTATCGCGGCGTGAGGATCTCCGTGTCTCGGGAGAGGAGAACTGATGGACGAGACGTGATTTCTGATTCACCGAACGGCGGCGAAAATGCAATGATTCCGGTCACTCTTCCGCGGGGGGTGATGACACGGCAAACGGAGCGACGCCGCGGTCGCCTACGCGTTAAAACCGCACAAGGCAAGAGGAGAACTAACTAATAGATCTGCTGAGTTTTGGCAACGATCGTCTTCGGCGGCGTGACGCCTGCCGCGATCATCACTTCACGGACCGCCGCCTCCGTTTCAGGTGAAGGCTTGAAGTTCCCAAATCTGTAGCCGACGGCGATCGCCAACGGCGTCCATCCGAATTTGTCGTTTCGATTCCAGAGTTCGATCCGGGCTCCCTTGGCAGCGAGGAACTTCACGACCTTCGGAAGGTTCTTGTAGGCTGCGGCATGCATGGCGGTTTCACCGTTGTTGTCCACCGCATTGATCTCGGCGCCGAGATCCAGTGCCGCCTGCAGGGCCTCCAACACCTCGGTCTCTGTTCCGGCGTCCTCGCCGGGGGAACGCGTGGCGAGTCCGGCGGCGGCCATCAGAGGTGTGCTGTTGTCGGCATTCGGCAGAACGGGATTGGCGCCCAACGTGGCGAGCGTCCTCATCAGCTCGGCGTCCGCGGTCAGAGCAGCCAGCAGGAAAGGCGTCGCGCCGATCTCGTTCAGACGGGTGTTGTTCAAGTTCGACTTCTTCGTCATCCTCGCGTTCAAGTTCGCTCCATGCGCCGCGAGCTTCTTCACGAGCTCGATGCTGGTCATGCTTCCTGACCCTTCGGGAGGCGGGTCGTTGTCGCCGACGCCGGGTTTCCGGACCGCGGTCATTGCGTGGAGGACCGTGTATCCAGGCAGGCCGGCGTTCGGATTGGCGCCAGCGTCCAGCAGATGTGCCGCCAGCTCGAAATGACCGTTCATGACGGCCAGGAGCAGCGCACTCGCGCCTGCCGGGGGCAGCCGCCCGCCATAGCCGCGCCTGCGTCCCTCGGCCGGTATCGTCTCGTTCACGTCCGCGCCGGCCTTCAGCAGGACCCGAACGACGTCGATGCGCCCTTCCCGCACAGCAATCAACAGTGGCGTAAAGCCGGACGGCACACGAGTTCGGAAGTCCGCATCGGCGTCGATAAGCGCCTGCACAACAGCCGCATGACCTTCCGCTGATGCCCATATGAGGGCCGTCTGCCCGCGCCGCTCATCTTTACTGTCAACACTCGCGCCGCGAGACACGAGCGCCTTTACGGCGGCGATCGCGCCAGTCCGCGCGGCGGTCATCAACGGGGTTTCGCCGCCAGGAAGGGAAGCGTTCGGATCCGCTCCAGCCTTCAAGAGCAGCTCCACCATCGCGCCGTTTCCATTCGTGCAGGCCAGCGAAAGAGGCGTGACGCCATACCGGTTCGCGGCCTTCGCATTGGCGCCGGTCCGCACCAGCAGTGTCGCGATCTCCAGATCGTCCTGGTACGTCGCCCAGTGCAGCGCCGTCATCCCATCAACCTGGGGTGTGTTCACATCGACGCGCTGCTTCAGGAGCGCGCGAATCCTCGCCCGGTCCATTTTCTCGGCGGCGTCCGCAAGCAAGCTCGAGGGCTCGGCGGAGCGCCTGCGGCCCGAGCGAGGCGCGTAGTCGCCGAGCGAGAGCGCGTCGGGGTGGGGCCCCCCGCGCAGCGAGAAAGGCGGACCCCCAGACCAGATAACCCGGGCCTGGATTGGCGCGGTCACACAGAGGACCAACGCGAAGCAGAAAATCCCTGGCGGTTTCATGCGAACCATGACCCCGCCTTACAGAGAGAGCAATTCATCGACTTTGCCTTTGCTGTCAGCGAAGGCGTCCAGACGGACGCCCACTCGTTCGAGCAGCGTCAAGTGAAGATTGGCCAGCGGGGTGGGTTCCGCATACCTGACATGACGGGCTCCCTTGAGCCCGCTTGCTGCGCCGCCGGCGACAAGAATCGGCAAGTTCACATGGTCGTGCACGTTGGGATTGCCCATTCCACTGCCGTACACATAGAGCGCATGGTCCAGCAGGCTCCCGTTCCCCTCCGGCGTGGATTTCAGCTTCTCGAGGAAATACGCGAACAGTGACACGTGGAAGGCATTGATCTTCGCCATTCTCGCGATCTTTTCCGGATCGTTCCCATGGTGCGTGAGGGGGTGGTGCGGATCGGACACGCCGATCTCGGTATAGGTTCGGTTGCTCGTTTCGCGAGCGAGCTGAAACGTGATGACCCTGGTGACATCACCCTGGAGAGCCAGCACCTGCAAGTCGAACATCAACCGTGCATGGTCGGCGTAGCCAGCCGGTACGCCGACAGGGCGATCGAGATCGGGCAAGGACTGGTCCGTCGTGTCAGTCTCCGCTTTTTGAATGCGCCGCTCCACCTCGCGGATGGTATCGAGATACTGGCCGACTCTGGTGCGATCGTCCGGCCCGAGCTTCTGCTGAAGGCGAGACATATCGTCGCGAACCCAATCGAGCAGGCTGCCCCTTCGCCGCAGTGCCGCGCGCCGGTCGGCTGCGGTGCCTCCCTCGCCGAACAGGCGCTCGAAGACGATCCGCGGGTGGGCTTCAGCCGGCAGGGGCGTGGTTGGCGACGACCACGAGAGATTGTTCTGGTAGACGCACGCGTAGCCGTTGTCGCACTGGCCCACGGTCTGGAGAAGATCCATCGAGAGTTCCAGCGACGGCAGTAGCGTCTGGTGGCCGATCTGTTTCGCCGCGATCTGATCGACCGTCGTGCCCAGGTAGTAGTCCGTGCTCTCGGTCCATTTCGCCTTGGCCGCGCTGAGGAAGGCGGCGTTGGAGGTCGCATGGGTGCCGGGGTAGGCGTTCTTCAACTCCAGATTCGTAATGACGGTGAGCTGATCCAGCACCGGGCGGAGCGACTGGAGCGTGGGAGAAAGCTCGACCAGCCTGCCTTCGCCGGGCGGGGTCCACCGAGGGAGGTCGCATCCCATCGGCATGTAGACAAAACCCAGACGACGCACCGGATCGGCCGGAGTCTTGGCAACGGCGGTCATCGACGGAACCATGGCGTCGAGTAACGGCAGCGCCAGGCTCGCACCCATGCCCCGCAGGAACGTCCGGCGCGGTAATGCCTTCTTGGTGATAATCATCGCGACTTCCTCATCTGAAACGGCTGGCTCTTCACGACTCTCAGGACGATCGAGGACATGCGGAAATTCTGCGACCGCGTCTCCCGCACGATCGCGCGTGTCGCGGGCGCATCGTAGTACTCGACGCCCCTTCCTAACGCGTAGGTCAGAAGCTTTTCAGTAAAGGTGCCGACAAACAGCTCCGGCCGACGCAGCAACGCGGCTTCGAGGCCGTGGACATCGGCAAACGTGCTGCCGTCGGGAAGGCCTCCAGAGGCGTCGATGGGCGTCCCTCCCTCGACAGTTCGCCGGCGGCCGACGGCGTCGAACTTCTCGAGCGACAGGCCCACGGGATCCATCAGGTTGTGACAAGCGGCGCAGGTGGGGTTGTTCCGGTGCTCGGCCAGTCGCTGGCGAACTGAGAGGCTGCCGTCCACCGTGTTGTCCCTCAGCGCCGCCACGTCGGGCAGCGGAGGCGGGGGAGGGACTCCGAGAAGATTGTCGAGGATCCATTTGCCGCGCAGTACGGGCGAGGTCCTGGTCGCATACGAGGTGACCGTCAGAATGCTTCCCTGGCGCAGCAGTCCACCTCGCCACATGTCTTGGTCGAGCGTGATGCGCCGGAACCGACTCCCATACACGTGCGGGATACCGTAATGCTTCGCCAGCCGTTCGTTGACGAACGTATAGTTCGCGCGCAACAGATCGAGCACGCTTCGATCCTCGCGCAGGATGCTTTCGAAAAAGAGTTCCGTTTCCCGGCGGAAGGCCTGCCGGAGATTGTCGTCAAAGTCCGGGAAGAGACGCATGTCCGGAGTGATCGAATCGAGATTGCGCAGGTGCAGCCACTGCGAAGCGAAATTGCTCACCAGCGCCCGCGAACGAGCGTCCGCCAGCATTCGCCGAACTTGCCGTTCGAGCACGGCGGGCTCGTGGAGGGTTCCGGCAATGGCCACGGTGAGCAGTTCATCGTCCGGAATACTGCTCCACAGGAAAAATGAGAGCCGGGACGCCAGCTCGAGATCGTTGATGCGATAAGCCGTGTCCGGCGGGATGCCGGCGGGGTCCTGCTCGACGCGAAACAGGAACTGCGGACTCACCAGCACGGCCGACAAGGCCATTTCGATGCCCGCCTCGAAGCCGTCCTCCGCCCGCGCTTTCCTGTAGAGATCAAGCGGGCCTTGAAGGTCTGCAGCCGTAACGGGGCGCCGGTAGGCCCTTGGCATCAGCGCCGCAAGGATGCGTTTGGCGGAGCGGTCTTCCTGGCCAGGGCTGGGCGGCCGCGAGACAAAAATCCGGCGGCGGCTGGGCGTGTCCCCGGGACCTTTCGCAGCATACGGACCGATGATCGAGATGGAGTAGATTGCGGGCTGGATCCGTGGATGCCGGTAGGAATTGAAGTGTGTCTGGTAAGGCTGGCGTGGGGTTTCCAGCAACACCGAGGGTTTCTTCGGAAATGCCACACCGAGCACGTGCGGTCCAGCGCTCACCGGAACGCGGATCTTCAGGTATTGGTCCACCTTTTCGTGGGAGGGTTGATCATCTGGGGAGGCCCCTGCCTCGCGCTGCGGCGGTTTCACCGTGAACACCTGCACGCGCTCTCTATCCAGCAGCAGCTCCAGATCGTGGGCTTCGCTCAGGCCCTCGACGTGCTCGTCGCGGTCCCGCGTCAGTCGAATCTGGATCTCGTACTCGCCGTCCTGCGGAAACGTATAGGGGACCACCGCGCCGCCCCGTGTGCCGATCGGAAGGCCGTCAAGGTGCTCCTCCTGAGTGAGGTCCGGTTGAATCCTGATGGTATCGCCGCCCGGAGAACGGCTGGGACGCCCGACCGCCGCCCGGCTGATCTTCTCCGCCGCTGATACGTACCGGTCCAGCAGCGTCGGCGATAAATCGCCGACCGTCACATTGTCAAAGCCATAACTGGACTCGTCGGGCGGCAGCAGCGAGGCGACATCGACGTCGAGCGCGAGGAGGTCGCGGATGGCGTTCTGGTATTCGGTTCGAGTGAGCCGCCGGAGCGTTGCCGTCCGGCCAGGATTCGGATTCGCTGCGGCCCCGCGGTCGAGCGATCGCTCCAGGGACGATATCACCGCCTCGTAAGTGGCGTCGTCCGGCCGTTCCTTTCCTATTGGCGGCATCTGACGGGCGCGAAGCTTCCGGACGACTTTCTCCCACACATCCGGATGTTGGGGTACGTCCTGCGCAGCGACCGTGTCGAGCGCGAGCCCAGCCTTTTTCTTGTCCTCGTCATGGCAGGAAACGCAGTACTCATCAATGAGTGAGAGGTGCGCGGCGGCCGTCAACGGTGGGCCCGGCGGAGGTTGCTGGGCTTCCAGCGTAAACACGAAGCAGGCGGCCGCCAGCACAACCGCCATGCCGACCGCGGTCGAGACCTTGCTGCCCACACGCATACACCGGGCATCATACGCGTCAGATTTGTAACATTCAACACGCTTGCCTGGGTCCCGTCCGTCGTGGAGCCGCTCTGGCCATCGCTGGCGGGCCGCCATGAAAGACCGCGATACACTCGAGGCGGTGTCGCTCAAGCGGTGAGGGATGCCGCACTGCGTTCCGCGACTCCAGTATCAGAAATCACGTGCTTGCATAAGGTGTCGTCCGCGCCGAGGTGAATCATTCGACCGCGTATCCAAGCGCTCGGGCATTGTCGCGAACCCGGGCATCTCGCGTCACGATGGTCACCAGCTGTGGCGGCTCGCCGAGCAGTTCTGCGGTTGCAAGATGCACCGCATCGAGCGTGCGAATCGGTTCTACGGGAAAGGGGCGACCCGCACGCGCGAGCACGGTGTCGGTGACGGCGACGACGAAGCAACGACGTGCGAATACGCGCAGCCCCCGCACGGCAGCGCGCTCCTCCGCGGGCGCCAGGCGACTGCTGGCTCGAGCCCGGACGATCGCTCGTGCACCTTCCGCGAACGTCAACGCCGACGTCACCTGCCGTCCTTCAGCGTGCAGCGCCTTCAGGGCCGCCGCGTCGCTTTCGAGGAGCGCCGCAAGTAGAGCGCTTGACTCGATGTACCGGATGCCCGTGACCGCTGTCTCGGCTGGTTGGGCGCGGGCGATTCGAGGGCGAGCCACACGAGCGGGCCGACGGCTATGCGTCGCCACGGTCGCTATCTATGAGTTCGGCGGCGGTTCCCCGTGGGAGCCGGATGTCCGGCCACTCCTCGAGAGGGTCACCGGGCTCGAGGGGCGGGCGAATTACACCCTCGGCGACCAGCTCGTCGAATCGACTCCGACGACCCGCTCTCGATGTCGTGCCGGGGGGAACAAGCTCGGCGACCACGCGGCCGTGGGCGGTGATCGCGACACGCTCGCCCGCCTCGATCCGGCGTATGTAGCGGCTCAGGTTATCTTTCAGCTCGCGGATGCCCGTCGATGTCATGGACTAATTATAGCTACATGTAGCCACATTCGCAAAGCTCGCCTGCGCCGCCTGGGCTCGAAGCGACCCGCTGATTCGGCGCTCCCGGGTACAACGCGCAGTGAGTTCTGAGGCAATTCGCAACCGTCTACACTGACATCGGAGTACGATTCCCCATGCGGCGCTTTTACCTGCTGACTCGCGATCTGCATCTCTACCTCGGTCTGTTCGTCAGCCCGTTCATTCTGCTTTTTGCGATCAGTGTGTTCTTCCTGGTGCATGGGCTCCCTGGCGCCGCGGGGCCGGTGCCGCCTGATGCACCGCGGACTGTGACCGGTGTCCACATGCCGCCCGGCGTCGCGACCCTGCAGGGCCGGGCCCGCGTTGATGCGCTTCGACCGGTGCTCGACACGCTCGGCGTTGAGGGAGAGGTGGACTTCATCCGTCATGTGGCCCGCCAGCACCGACTCGTGATTCCAGTGCGCGTGCCAGGACGCGAGACGACGGTGACGCTCGATTATGAGGAAGGCACGGCGGTTGTGTCCTCGCGGGCGCAACCGGTGAGCGACGCCTTGGTGTACCTGCACAAAACCCCGGGCCCGCACAACGTGGACGTCCGAGGCAACGCGGTGTTCATGCGCGTGTGGCGCGCTCTGGCCGATGCGACCGCCTATCTGCTGATGTTCATTACCGTGAGTGGCATTTACCTGTGGACGTCCCTGCGCGCTGAACGCCGAATCGGCATCGCGCTTCTCGTCGCGGGGGCCTGCTCCTTCTTTGGACTCGCCTATGCCGTTGCCCGTTAGCGAAGTTTCGCCGCCCGATACGCCGCGACGCAATCCCGTCGATGCGTTCTTCGTCTGGAACCGCCGCCTGCACTACTACCTGGGGCTGTCCCTGCTGTTTTTCTGCTGGCTGTTTGCGTTGACGGGACTGCTGCTGAACCATCCGAAATGGGAATTCGCGCAATTCTGGCCGACCCGCGTTCAGACGCGCGCCGAACAGGAGTTTCGGGGACCGGAGGGCACGACGGACCTGGCGCGAGCGCGAGATCTCATGCGCCAGTTTGGCCTTGCCGGCGAAGTGCAGTGGCCAAACGCGCAAGCGGCAGCCGGTCCCTTCTCGTTTCAAGTGACCCGGCCGGGACGCGCGGTCGAGGTGAAGGCCGACCTTGCGACCAGGCGCGCCACGCTTCAGCAGACTGACGTCAACGTCTGGGGTGTCGTCCACGTACTGCACACGTTCACAGGCGTGCGAACCACCGATGCTGTGAACGAGCGCGATTGGTTCCTGACGACGATCTGGGCGCTATCGATGGACGCCGTCGCGGCGGGACTGGTGATGATGGTGTGCAGCAGCTACGTCATGTGGTACCGGCTCCGAACGAAACGCCGGGGCGGCATCGTGGCCCTGCTTGCCGGTCTCGCGACCTGCGGGGTGTTCGTCGTGGGATTGCGGTGGCTGATGTGACCCACGGAACTGCAGCGCGGATGTTTACGTGGGGTTCACGCGCGGCTTGACTGCCCGCACAACGGCTTCGACCGCAAGGCCGCGTCGGGGACCCCCGAGCCTGTCTCCCTCGTCCGGGCCCGATACGGAAGAATGCGATCCGCGGCCTGGGGTTTGGCGAGAAGCGAACGGCTTACCCGTGCGGCCAACAGTAATGAGAGGCTGGTTCGCTTCCGCCCGCCGGTGGTACACTCCTCCCACATCCATGCACCCCGACACCAAACAACCCCGTTCAGAGCGCCAACAGACCGACGAGAGCCTGCGCGCCGAACGCGAGAAGGCGGACCTGGCGCTCGAGGAGGACGTCGCGGCCATCGACGACACAGCGGATGCGGTGATCAGCCGGGCTCGGGAACGCGCCGACGAGGTGCTGGCCGCAGCTCGTGCGAAGACCGACCGACAGGCGCCCCGCGTGCAACTGCCCGAGATCACCAGGAAAGAGCGGGTGCACGAAGACCGCGTGCTTCAGGAGGAGCGCGCCAACGCGGACGAGACCCTTCGCGAGGAACGTGCAGAGCATGTCGCCGTTCTTTCGCGCGAGCGCGAGGTGACCGACAAAGACCTGTCCAATGAACGCGCTCGGTCCGACGATGCGCTGGCGACCCGGGACGAGTTTCTGGGAATCGTGAGCCACGACCTGCGGAATATGCTGAATGCGATAGTGGGCTTCGCGGATCTCATCCACAAAGGCGTGGCGCGCGAGAATCACCTGGATCAGGTGCGTAGCCACGCTCAGCGTATTCAGCGGTCGGCGGGTCGGATGAACCGCCTGATCGGAGACCTGGTCGATGTCGCGAGCATCGAGGCCGGCATACTCGCGGTGACGCGTGAGATTGGAAACCCGGCGCATGTCGTCACGGAGGCGGTCGATACCTTTCAGGCGCAGGCATCGGGAAGCGGAATCTCGCTGGTGGCGGAGGTGGCGCCCGCGCTGCCGCCCACGGCATTTGACCCCGCGCGGATTCTCCAGGTGCTGACCAACCTTCTGAGTAACGCCATCAAGTTCACGCCGGCAAACGGGTCGGTCGTCGTCCGGGCTGAACGCATCGGGAATGATATTCGGTTCACCGTCAGCGACACGGGGGTGGGAATCCCGACCAACAAGCTGGAAGAGGTTTTCGACCGCTTTCTTCAGATCACCCAGAATGATCGACGAGGCGTGGGCCTCGGTCTCTACATCTCAAAGGCCATCGTCCAGGGACATGGCGGGCGGATCTGGGCAGAAAACAGGCGGGGCGACGGGAGTACCTTCTGCTTCACGCTGCCGCTCCAAGGAGCACCCTAAAACTCCGCACGGCCTGTTCGACAGTGACGCGCATCCCGCCACTCATGGCCCGGCCAGGCTGCTGTGCCGGACGCTCTGTCCTGTTTGAGACAGCGCCACCAACTGTGGTGGAGTACTATCGCGCGTCTGGACAATGCGGAGGCGGAGCCCTGAAGGCCGTCAGTGCCGCGCAGGACTTGACCGTTCGGTCGCCAATTCAATCAAAGATTGGGAATCATCCCAGGACAGGTGCCGACAAATGGGACAGCCGGGTAAGACAGGCGCGACCGGTCCGCGTGGAGCGCGAGGCCCTCGTGGAGCGGCCGGGGTAATCGGCCGCCCCGGAGTCAGCGGAAAGACGGGCGAGAAAGGCCGGAGGGGTCTGGCTGGGAAGACAGGGCAGAAAGGGGTTGAGGGCCTGGCCGGGAAGCGAGGCCTGAAAGGGCTTCAAGGTCTCAAGGGGTCGCTCGACAAAGACGACGTGCTGGACCTGGTGGTGAGGCATTTCGAAGACGTGTATCAGCAGCTGAGCGTGCAGGCGAAATGGATCGCGCAATTGCAGGCAGTCGTGCGACGGGATGGCGCCACCCCGAGACGCTCGCCTGAGGCACTGTGAAACGGAGCGACGGGACGGCCCGGCCGAGAGGGTTGGAGTTTGACACGGTGGCGGCAGTCGAGCATCCTAGATAAGTCGTGATCTTCAGCCAGCAGTGTTCGGCGGTGACGCTCATCCTGGCACTCCTCTCCGGCCATGTGGCTGTGTGTGGCGGGTGGGCCGCCACTCCGGAAGCTCGCATGGCATGCTGCGGGGAAGGCGCGTGTCCGATGCACGAATCGGATTCGCCCAACCCGGGCTCGAAAACCCTCGTCACGCAGAGTGAAGCGGACAGCTGCTGCGCTGCATCCGAACAGGGCGATTCAACGCCATCGGCATCGGCCTCCGTGTTCTCTGTCTCGCTCGGAGTTGTCCCCAGCCCCGTGGCGTCGCTCGTCCTATCCCAGCCGCACCCGTGGCGGCTGCTGGTTCCGCTGCCGGGCACCAACGTCCCCAGGCACTTCCTCCGTTCCGTCCTGCTCGTTTAGCTCCCTGACAATCGTCGTGTGTCTGCCGGGGCCGCGGCCCCGGTCGCGTGTTTGCGCGCGCACCCTCGCGCGCGGATGACGAGTGTCTGTGCATGGTCAACCGACTCATCGACCTCTCGCTCCGGAACCGATTCGTCGTCATCTGTGTCTTTCTCGCCCTCGCGGGCTGGGGCTGGTGGGCCCTCAAAGCCACGCCGATCGACGCGATTCCGGATCTCTCGGACAACCAGGTCATTGTCTTCACCGACTGGGCGGGCCACAGCCCGCAGGAGATCGAGGACCAGGTCACGTACCCGCTCACCGTCAACCTCCAGGGCCTCGCGGGCGTGCGCGTCGTGCGCTCGCAGTCCGCGTTCGGGTTCTCGATGGTCTACGTCGTGTTCGAGGACGACATCGACCTCTACTTCGCCCGCACGCGTGTGCTCGAGCGCATGAGTCTGGTCGTGAAGAGCCTGCCCGCCGGCGTCGCGCCGACGCTCGGGCCCGACGCCACGGGCGTCGGCCATGTGTTCTGGTACACGCTCGAAAGCCAGACGCATTCGCTGCGCGACCTGCGCAGCCTCCAGGACTGGTTCGTCCGGTACCAGCTGAATGCCGTTCCCGGCGTGGCCGAGGTGGCGTCGGTCGGCGGGTTCGTGCAGCAGTATCAAATCGACGTGACCACCGCAGCCATTTTTTCGAGATCGCCCGCCAGGCGCTCGCGCCAGAGCAGCGCATCACCACGCTGAAAAAACTG
>JANNHC010000699.1:0-3883 GCA_031404215.1 Acidobacteriota bacterium | reverse complement strand
GCTGCTGCATCAGCACGCCCGAGGCGGCGAAATTGAAACGCAAGCTCACGCCAGGCTTGCTGGCCTCGAACTTCGGTGCAGGGCTCGAACCTGTGACAGCCGGCGTGTAAAGCCGGTGCTCTACCAACTGAGCTAACCGCCCTACCTGCCCACTGCCCGGCCTGCCCGGTGCCCGGCCAAGAGATGATTATAACCATGACGGGACGAGCAGGGCAAGCCGCCGTCTCCCTACTCTAGCCGCGCGCCTTCCACGCCAGCACGGCCAGCACGAAGAGCAGTCCGATCAGCGCACGGTATTCGCGGTTCCGGATCGCGCGCGCGACACTGAACCGGCGACGTGCGCCGGCCGCGCGCCCTTCGCGATACGCCGGGTAGGCCGCCCCGAATTTTTCCGTCAGGTGCGCTTCCTCGGTCCGAATGGCGGCCGTCAATGTCACCGCCAGGTAGACGAGCACCAGCACGGCAACGGCGACGCTGGCCGATGCGATTGCCAGGCCAATGCCGATGAGCGACGACCCGACATACAGCGGATGCCGTGTGAAGCTATACGGTCCGGACGAAGTCACCTCGCGTCCTTTTTCCAGATGGCCGGCGGCCCAGACGCGTGCCGCTTCCCCGATCGCGGCCACAGCCGACCCGATCGCAAGCGAGCGCGCGGTCGGGTCCGCGAGCCACAAGACGACAACACTGGCGATGAATCCGATCGTGACGCGCGCGCGTGCAATGCGGCGAAGTAACGTCATCCGCCGTCCTGCCTCGGCATGGACGGGGCGCTGGGGTCCGACCCGGCGCGGACATCCCGTCCGAGCCGCTGCTGCATCGCGGCGGTGACCTCCGCGATGCCGATCGACGCCAGGCACCAGGACTGCCGCCGGCATCGGCGCTCGTACTGACACCCGCACACCCCGTACCTCGATATCGCGACATCGTCCGGCACCCAGGGACCGTTGCGTTGCGGGTCGGTCGGCCCGAACAGCGAAATCGTCGGCGTCCCGGCGGCGGCCGCCAGATGCAGCGGTCCCGTGTCGCCCGACACCATCAGGGAAGCGGCGCGGGACAGCGCAAGCAGGTCGGCCAGTCCGGTCGCAGGCAGGACGCGCGCGGCGCCCGCGGAGTGTTCGGCGACGGCGCCGGCCAGGCCTTCTTCCCCGGGCCCCCAGAGCACGAAAGAAGGAAGACCGCGCACGTCCCGCAAAAATGCCGACACTTCGCCGAATCGCTCCGCGGGCCAGCGCTTGTTCGGCCAGGCGGCGCCAGGATTGATCAACGCGAAGGGACGATCTCCGCCCAGCGCCTCGCGAACCTGCTCGAGCGCTCGTGATCCGACGGTCGCCAGCGGAAATCGAATGGTCCGATCCTTGATGCCGAGCACGCTGAGCAGTCCCAGGTTCTTGTAAATGACGTGCTGCGGCTGAGCGGCGCCGGTGGTCGCCCCCGGTGAAGACACGTCGCGTCCGCCATGGGTCTCGCTGTAGAACGCGCGTGCGGTTTTTTCGCGCAAATGCCAGATCGAAAACCCCAGCACGCGCCCCGCCCCGGACGCCCGCGCCAGCACAGCCGACTTCAAGAGCCCCTGCAGGTCGATCGCCACATCGTAGCGGACCTGCCGCATTCGGCGCGCGACGTCCATCCAACCGGCAACGGACGACCGTTCGAGGACGATGGTGTGATCGACAACCGTCACGAGCTCGACCATCTCGCGATGCTTCGCGTCCACGAGCCAGTCGATTCGGGAATCGGGACACGCGGCGCGCAACGCCGCGGCCGCCGGCACGGCGTGCACGATGTCGCCAAGCGCTCCCAGCCGGACGATGAGGACGTTCATCCGCGGATGCGCGCGAGCAGATCGCGCGTCGCGTGATTCTTGGGATCGCCGACGATCGCGATGCGGCCGCCGTATCGGAGGACCGTCTCGCGTTCGGGCACCGAGTCGATCGTGTAGTCGGTGCCCTTGCAATGCACGTCGGGCCTCAGCAGTTCGAGGAGCGGACCGACCGTGGGCTCCGGAAAGATGGTGACGTGGTCCACGCCGCGGATCGCCGCCACCAGCTCCGCGCGATCGGCGGCTTTCAGAATCGGGCGGCCCGGACCCTTCCCGGCCGCGACCGCATCGTCGTTTACCGCCACCACGAGACGATCGGCTTCGGCCGCCGCCGCCTGCAGGTATCGGATGTGGCCCGCGTGCAGCAAATCGAAGCAGCCGTTTGCGAACGCGATCGTGCGGCCGGCGCGCCGGGCGTCGCGGACGAGATCAAACAGCCGCTCACGGGTTACGACGCGGTCATTCACTGTCGGCCACGACCGCCGCTCGAAGTTCGTCGGCGCTGACGGTGGCGGTCCCCCGTTTCATCACGACGAGGCCGCCGGCATAGTTGGCGAGATGGGCCGCCTCGAGGAAGCTCGCACCCGCGGTCAGCGCCAGCGTCATCGTCGCGATCACGGTGTCCCCGGCCCCCGTGACGTCGGCAATCTGATCGGATCCCACGATCGGAATGTGTGCCGTCGGCCGGTCCCGTTCGAAGAGCGCCATGCCGCGGCTGCCACGGGTGACGAGGACCGCCGACGAACGCGTGACGCGCAGCAGCTCGCGCCCCGCGCGCTCGAGCACGCGCAGGTTCTCGCCGATCCGGATGCCAAACAGCTCCTCGACTTCCGACTCGTTCGGCGTGCACGTCGTCATGCCGCGAAAACGGAGGAGCGCATAACGCGAGTCCACGAGCACCGGAGCGGCACGCCCGCGGCGCCGTAGGGATTTCTGCGCCAGCGCAACCAGGCCGGGCGTGACGATGCCGCTGCCATAGTCCGACACGAGGAGCGCATCGCAACGCGCGGCGGTCTTGAGCAACCGCGAAGCCACGGCCTTCCGATCGGCGTCGGTCAGCCCGGCGCCCGCCGCGCGATCGATGCGGACCACCTGCTGTTTGGCCGAATGAATGCCTCCGGCGAGAATGCGCGTTTTCGTGGGCGTGCGGAGGCCGCGGGCCTCGATCACGGACCGCACGTCAACCGAACGCCGCATGACATCGAGCAGACGCGATCCGGTCTCGTCCCGGCCCGTGACCCCGATCGCGGCCGCCGAGCCGCCAAGCGCCGCCAGGTTGGCGGCCGCGTTGCCCGCGCCGCCAGGGACGATCTCGGTCGAGTCGTAGTTGAGGATGAGCACGGGCGCTTCGCGAGACACGCGCGCGATGTCGCCGTAGATGAACTCGTCCACGATCAGATCGCCGAAGACTGCCGTCCGCACGGCCGGGAAGCCGTCGATCAGCTCGAGGAGCCGCGCCGGATCGATGACGGGCACGTACGAGGTCCGCATCAGGAATTGCGCAAAATCCAGGACACCGCTTCCATGACGTTATCGACAATCGCCGACGGCTTCACATGCGGCTTGGGAGAGGCTTCCTCGGTTCTCCCGTACCCGGTCCGGACGAGCACGCCACGCGCGCCGACACGCTGCCCCGCCTCCAGATCGTGCCACCGATCGCCGACGACGAACGATTGCTCGAGCGCGAGGCCCAGTTCGGACGCCGCGCGCGTGAACAAGCCTGACTGTGGCTTCCGGCAGTCGCACGACTGCCGGTACTTCTCGATGACCGCCTCCGGATGATGGGGACAGTAATAGAACGCCTCGATGCGCGCGCCGCCGGCCGCCAGGCGTGTCGCGATGTGCTGGTGCGCCTCGGCGACGAAGGCCTCCTTGAAGATGCCGCGGGCGATGCCGGCCTGGTTGGTCACGATGACGACCGTCAGACCGGCGCGGTTGAGCAGGCGGACGGCGCGCACCTTAACATCAGCATCTATTCCCTCCCTGTTACTATGGGGAGGGTTAGGGTGGGGTCTCTTTGCCATTGCCGAATTTGGCACCCTCACACATTTTATCTTGGCT
>JANNHC010000698.1:0-17493 GCA_031404215.1 Acidobacteriota bacterium | reverse complement strand
TGAGTTTCATGGTTCTGCCTTTCAATGAGTGGTTCAACGAAACGTTTTGGTGAGTGATCATTTGGCTGCCACCCTGATCTTGCCCACCATGCCGGCCCGCGTCCTGCATGTAACCTCGGATCTCGAGCACGAACATGCGGCCGTTGCCGTCGAAGGCAATCTGCGCCGGCTCTTCGATGTCGGGGTCGGTCAGCACGGGCTCGAGGCGGTAGCCGGGAGGCAACAGGAACCGCTTCTGTTCTTCGGCGGGCGACAGGGGAAGCACCGGAGGCTTCGGCGAATAGTCCGCGTTCGCGTTGGCTGGATCGTCAGCGCCCGCGCCACCCTGACCACCGCGTCCACCGCGGCCCTGCGGATCCTGAGGCGTCGCGGACGCGCCACGACCGGCGGGGTTGGCAGGTGCCGGCGCCTGCGCGGTCGTCTGGCCAACTCCCTGCGCGATTGCGGCAAACGACGCTGCCCAGACGATGGCGGCACCGCCGAGCGCGAACGACCCGGATCGACGACTCACCAGACGATTGCTGCCCATTCAATTCCTTTCGCGACAAGGCCCGGGACAAACACGGCCCGGCATTGCAAGAACCGGCCGTTTGGCCCAGTGAAACGAGGCGGGAGGGAACGAAGGTGCTGTCTGGGCACGTTTACGAGCGGTACGCCTCGCGCCCGATGCCCTGCACCGGGATGTCCTGCGCCTCCAGCACCTCGTGCTGCAAGGCGTACATGCACGCCGCGGCCTCGTCGATGTGGCGCACGAAGGCGATCGATCCCTGGAGGATCGGCTTCACCCGCGCGCGATCCTGGATGCGCGCCTTCGGGTATTCGTGCTCGACGACCAGGTGCGTGTTCGCGACGTCGAGCTTCAGCAGCTCGCGCGCCGCGAGCTGGTGATCCAGCCAGTCCACGGATCGGTTCTGCAGGTACGCCAGCGGATCGTGCCGCGCGGTGCCCGGCAGCTCGTGTTCGGCGAGGACGACCTGCTTCTTCCACGCATTCAAATGATCGGCCGGATTGGCCGACGGCTTCCCGCCAATCCAGTCGCCGCGTTCGAGAGTCTGGCCGCCGCTTCCCCATGCGGACACACCCTTCGCGTCCGTGACCTGCCCCTTCACGTGGAATCCGCCGATGAGGAAGTTGTAGCCGGTGTCCTTTAGGTACTGGAAGATCGACCGCGTGTCCTGCCCCATCAGGATGGCGTGTGACGGGTCGTAGTGAATTCGAAACTGATCCCCGACGCCGTGCTTCTCGCAGATCCGGTGGAGCGCGATCCACGTGCCTGGTGTGTAGGCGATGTTGTTATGCCAGTTGTCCGACGTCGTCCAACCGGGCATCGGGCATTGCTCCACCCGGAACGTGAGCCCGCGCGTCTTCGCTTCCTTGAGCAGCGGGACGAAGGACGCTTCGAAGTCCCCCAGGTTCTGATCCATGCTGTGTTTCTGGTTTCGGCCGACGAAACCGCAGATCGCGTCCACGCCGAGGAGCGCCGCGGCGTCGAACGCACGCAGCATGAAGTCGTATTTTTTCTTCCGGATCCCCGGGTCGTCGTGCAGCATGTTGTCGAAATAGCCGACCTCGGAGATGCCGACCCCGGCGGCGTCGAGCGCCGCGCGCACGCGCCGCGCTCTGTCCTTGTCAAAGGGCTTGCGCAGATCGAGCGTGTTGGCCACCGGGTCCAGCATGGCCTCGGGCGGAACATCCGTTTCCGTCGGATGCAGCGCCGACGACAATTGGATGTAGCTCGCCCCGAGCTCCTTCGCGAACTCGATCCACTCTTCAATCGCGCGATCCGGATCCGGATCGCGCACCTCGCGCGGAGTCAATTCCTGGAGCGCCGCCGTGAGCACGCCGACTTTCATGAACTTCGGAGCGAACGGTTTGATGGTCATATCGATAATGATTCCTGAGCCCTTAGTACTTGACCTTCGTCCAGACGCTGCCCTTCGCGGCGCTGTCGAGAATCGCCTCCACGATACAGTTGGCGCGGTAGCCATCCTCGAACGTGGCAAACGCCGGCGGATGCGCGTCGCCGGGCTTTTTTCCCTCGGCGATGAACCCGTAGATGTCGCGCATCAGATTCGCAAAGGCGTCGGCCCACGACTCCTGGTGACCGCCGGGCAGGTGGGCGTATCCACGCACCGCCTCGTCGATGAGCGACGGATCCTTTTGCAGGATCTCGTTCGGCCTGTCGCGATGGCCGATGAGCAGCTCGTTCTGGTGTTCCTGGCGCCACTTCATCGACGCCTTGGCGCCGCAGATCTCGAGTTCCAGGTCGTTCTTGTGCCCCGCACAGACCTGTCCCACCGAAAAGCTGCCCTTCGCGCCGTTGTCGAAGCGCAGGAGCACGGACGCGAGGTCCTCGACCTTGATGTCCACCTCCTCCAGCTTTTGGTTGGAATCGGCCGCGGCAAACGCCTCGCGCGACCCCGCCGGCTTCTTGCGCTTCGGAAGGACGGTCGTGATATCGCCGAGCACGTGTGTGATCCGGAGCCCGCTCATGTGCTGCGCCAGATCGCACCAGTGCGATCCGATGTCGCCGAGGGCCGACGACGCGCCCCCTTTGTCCGGTTCGAGCCGCCACGAGTAGTCCGTGTCTTTCAGCAGCCAGTCCTGCAGGTACTGGCCGACCAGGAAATGCGGCTTGCCGATGTCGCCTCTCGCAATCGCGTGGCGTCCCTGCTGGACGAGCGGGTTTCCCCGGTAGTTGAACGTCACCGCGTGAACGATGCCCGCCTTCGTCGCCTGGTCGAGGAGCTTCCTGGCCTCGGCGGCCGTCATCGCGAGCGGCTTGTCGGAGATGACGTGCTTGCCCTTCGCGATCGCCGCGGCGTTGACCGGGTAATGCAGGTAGTTGGGCGTGGCGTTATGAACGACCTGGACGTCGGGATCGTCGAGGAGTGCCTCGTAGCTCCCGTAGGCCTTGCGCGCGCCAAGCGCTGCCGCCTTCTTCTCGGCCGACGCCTGGCTGCTGCCGGCGACGGCGACCACGTCCACGTAGCCGAGACGCCGCACGGCGTCAATGTGATGCGGCCCGACGAAGCCCGCTCCGACGATGCCCATGCCGATCCGTTTCACTGGCGGTCCTCCGATTGTGGGGAAGAGAACGGTCCGACCGGAAAGCATACTCTGGAGGTAACGGAGTTCAAAACGAACTCAGGACGCTCAACTGGCCCCACCTCGGTCGCACCCGTCCCCCCCCCGAGATTGCATGCGGGTTCATGAGCCGAGTAACCTAGCGCGGCAACGATTGTGACGGCCTGACCTCGTGAGGAGCCTTGATTCATGTCCGACCAGTACACCCCTCGCCCGGAACACAAATTCTCGTTCGGTCTCTGGACCGTCAGCAACCGCGGCCGCGACCCGTTTGGCGAAGCGGTCCGTCCGCCCCTGTCGCCCGTGGATGCGGTCGCCATGCTCGGCGAGGTCGGAGCGTGGGGAGTGAACCTGCACGACAACGACCTCGTGCCCATCGACGCCACGCCTCACGAGCGCGACCGTATCGTCGCGGAGTTTCGACACGCCTGCACACAGCACGGCATCGTCGTTCCGATGGCCACGGTCAATTTGTTCTACGACCCTGTCTTCCGCGACGGCGCCTTCACGGCCAACGATCCGCGCGTCCGGGCCTATGCGGTCCAGAAGACGATGCGGGCCATGGACCTGGGGGCCGAGCTTGGCGCGAAGATCTTCGTGCTCTGGGGCGGACGTGAAGGGACCGAGACCGATGCATGCCGGCGGCCCGACGAAGCGGTCAAGCGCCTGCGGGAGTCGATCGACTATCTCTGCGAGTACTCGATCGACAAGAAGTACGGGTTCAGGTTTGCGATGGAAGCCAAGCCGAACGAGCCGCGCGGCGACATCTACATGGCCACGACCGGCGCATACCTCGGGCTCATCCCAACGCTCGCGCACGCCGAGATGGTCGGCGTGAACCCGGAGGTCGCGCACGAAACGATGGCCGGGCTGAACTTCCTGCACGCCGTCGCCCAGGCCTGGGAAGCGGGCAAGCTGTTTCACATCGACTTGAACGACCAGGCGCCAGGCCGTTACGACCAGGACTTCCGCTTCGGCGCCGCAAACATCAAGGCGTGCTTCTGGCTCGTGAAGTTTCTGGAGGACGTCGGGTATGACGGCCCGCGCCACTTCGACGCGCATGCGTATCGCACGGAGGACTACGACGGCGTCCGCGACTTCGCGCGCGGATGCATGCGGACCTACCTCATCCTCAAGGAGCGCGCCGCTCAGTGGAATGCCGACAAGGAGATCCAGGCGATCCTCCGCGAATCGACCGCCGGGACCGCGCCGTCGGTGGCGAAGTATTCAGCCAAGGGCCGTGACACGCTGCTCGCGGAGAACATCGACCGCGTCGCGCTCGCGAGCCGGGGCCTCGGCTACGAGAAGCTCGACCAGCTGACGATGGAAGTGTTGATGGGCGTGCGGTAAACGTTTCGCGCGGAGTGCGCAGTATTACGATTCGCGCGGAGATCGCTGAGCACGCCGAGACTACACCGGGCACGTCTCGGGCGATTCGGGCGGAGACCGCCGGGGACGCGGCGAGATATCGGACGGGGGTTGTGCTGCCGCGGCGTTTCGCCGTTTGCAGCGCACTTGCTCTCCGCGTACCTCTGCGATCTCGGCGCGAGACTCTCCCGCGCGAGATCGTCAGCGGCCGCCGTCCGCAAACCTCGCAAGCAGCGGCGCGGGATTGGCGCCGCGCCCGAGCGCGTGGGCCTCGCACGCCGCGTAGATCTCAGTCAGCTCGCGATACATCGCATGGCGAGCAGGATCGGGTGTCAGCGCGCTCTGCGGGATCGGCTCCGCGAAATCCCTAATCACATCCTCCCAGGCCGCCGCCGCGCCGTCGGCGACGGTGCTGCCGTGGAGCGCGCGCAGTGCGGCGCCGAGCGCGGCGGAGTTGCCGACCTGGAGCTGATAGACAACGGCGCCGAAGACGTCAGCCATCACCTGAAGGATGTCGCGGTTCGCGGCAGCGCCGCCGGTCGCGTGAATCGAATCGATCGTCACGTTCATCCAGCGCGAGTGCAGCGCCATGGCCATCTGCTGGCCTTCAATCACCGCCCGGACATTCGCGTCCGCGTCTCCGGGCGCGAGGCCGTAGCGGTGCACGCCCGCCGTCAGCACGGTGGGCGTGATCTCCGGTTCGAACCATGGCAGCAGGATGCCGCCGCCATTCCCCGGCGGCGTCCGGCGGAGCGAGTCGGAAAAAGACGGCCAGGACAGGCCGAAGGCGTCGCGAACGCGCTCGCGTGCGAGCGAGCCGTTCTTGAAACAGGTCAACCCCATGTAATCGCCCGTCGGTGCGCCGAACACATGACCCGTTCCCGTGGAATCGACGCGCGGTTTGCGCATCAGGCCGAAAACCGTATCGCTCGTCCCCAAGGAAATTGCCAGCCGCCCTTCGCGGACGAGTCCGACGCCGACGAGGCTGCAGGGGTTGTCTCCTGACCAGGCAATGACCGTCGCGGCCGGAAGGCCGTAGCGCACCTGCCAGTACGACGACAGCGTGCCGACGACGGCTGAGGCGGAGACGATCGGCGGAAGCTTGGTGGCGAGCCCCGCGGCGGTGGCCTCCACGGCGGGCGTCCACCACTCGCACGCGGCGAGATCCATCAGGTTCGTGCCCGATCCGTCGCCCGGATCCATGGGCGCATGGCGTCCCGTCAGAAGCGACGCCAGGAACGAACTGACGAGATGAATCCGATCGGTCGCGGCATATGCCGCGGGATCCTGCTTGGAGAACTTCCGGATCTGCGCGGCCGTGAAACGTTCGAAGGCGCGCGAACCGGTGCGCTGCGCCAGCGCCTGATCGCCACCCACAGCGGCTTCGATTTCTGCGCATTCGGCCGGCGTGCTCGAGTCCATCCAGATGGGCGCAACCGGTCGCGAGAGGATGCCGCCGATCTGATCTGAGAGCGGCCGGGCAGGATCCAGCGCGGCGATCGTGTCCGCGGCGCGCGCATTCAGGTACACGCTGCCGTGCTGCTGCGCGGATCCCGAGATCGCGGCCAGGCGATGAAGTGGCAGGCCGCTTTCGGAGAGCCGCGACATCATGAGGTCGAGCGCGTCCACCCAGAGCAGGGGCGGTGATGCGGCTGTTGCGGGATCGGTGTTCGGCAGCACGCCGTGGCTCGTCCCGTACTGCGGAAACGCCTCGTCGAAGGCGATGGACGATTCGAACACGACCCGCCGCCGGCCAGCTTCCACCTCCAGGACGATGGCCGAGAGGCTTTGGGTGCTGGAATCGAGGCCCAGGTACAAAGGCATGGCGGCAGAGTGTATATCAGGGCTCAGGGCTCAGGGCTCAGGGCTCAGGGCTCGGGGGGCTGATTGGTTGGAATGGAATGCGAGTTAGTGTTTTCCCGCGGCTGACCTCATCCAGGCGCCGATCTGGACGCCCTTGAACCTCGAGTTGATTTGCGCGAACGCCAGCGAGAGCGGGATTCCCGCCAGGGTCAGCTTGCCGAAATCCCGTCGCGTCAAATGAAGTGGATCCCGGTCGCTGATGCCCATCAATGGCTCTCCTGGTTGAGCCGCGCGAGAGGACCTCGCGCGAGTATGGTCGCGTGCGGATCCTACCACGGGGCTCAGGGCTCGAGCCCTGAGCCTTTCGAGAGCCACAGCTTCCCCGCGAGCATGGCCAGCCCTGGCAGCGCGAGCGCGGCGATGAAGGTCAGCAGGAACGACTGCATCTTCATCGAGAAGGCGCCAACCGCGGCGTACGCGATCGCGATGCCGAGGTTCGAGAGCGTCGTCAGCCAGATGAACGGGCCGACGGGTGTGCGCACGACGCCCGCGAACACCACGCTTGATTCGGCCAGCACGGGAATGGGCCGGCAGACGACGAGCGCCCAGGGGCCGTAGCGAGCCATGACGTCCCCGGCACGCGCGAGCCCGTCCGCTCCGACGAGCCTGCGGGCGGCGCCTGCCGTCAGCGCACCGAAGGCATACCCGACGGCGCAGCCGATCGTCATGCCGATCCAGATCACCGCCGCGCCGCGCCAGAAGCCGAGCAGGACGCCCGCGCCGGTCGAGACGATGCTCGACGGCACCGGCAGGAACACGTCGAGCGCGAGGAGCGTACCGATCGTCGCGGCCGACGCCCACCCGGCGGCGTGTCCCTCGGCAAGCCAGGTGCCGAGTTGCCCGAACTGTTTTTCGAAGAGCAGGAACGGAATGATGACGAGCGCGAAGAGCAGCCCGATGAGCATGACCCAGCGCATGGCGTCAGTTCGCCCTCACGACAGCGTTACCCACGCGCCGACAACACATCATGCTCGTACTGCCTGATCTCGGCCAGCCACGACCCGCGGGCGGGCAGGCCGGCGCTCGCACAGTAGAAGTCCCAGATCGCACCCCATGGCAACGCCTTGAATTCCTCCTGCAGCGCCAGACGGCCCGTGTAGTCCGCGGCCGCCTCCTGCTGCCGGAGGATGTCCGACGGCTCGACGAGCGCCTTCAGCAGCGCCTTCAGCATGTTGCGCGTCCCGATCACCCACGCCGCGACGCGGTTGATGCTCGCGTCGAAGTAGTCCAGTCCGATGTGCGTGCGGCCGAGAAAATCCCCCCGCACCAGCTCCTGCGCGATCGCCTCCACGTCTTCATTCAAGACGACGACGTGGTCGCTGTCCCACCTGACGCCTCGGCTGACGTGCAGCAGGATTTCCGGCAGGAACGTGAACACGGCGCTCAACTTGTCGGTGATCGTCTCGGTTGGATGATAGTGCCCCGTATCAAGCGTGTAGAGCACCTGGCGCGTCAGCGCATACCCGAAGTAGAACTCGTGGGAACCGACGGTGTAGCTCTCGTAACCGATCCCGAACAGCTTCCCTTCAACCGAATCGAGGTTGTGTGCGCGCTCAATCGGATCTTTGAAGATCGCATCGAGCGATTCGAGGAGCCGCTCGCGGGGTCCCACGCGGTCGATCGGCGTGTCCTTCATGCCGTCCGGGATCCACAGGTTCGTCGCGCACGGCGTCCCCAGGGCCTTGCCGATCGCGGCGCCAATCGACCGGCATGCCCGTCCATGACGGATCCAGAACTCGCGCGTGTCTCTATCGGGATGCGAGAGCGTGAAACTCGTGGCGCGGGGGTGCGCGAAGAACGTCGGATTGAAATCCAGGCCGATGCCGAGCGACCGGGCCCATTCGATCCACCGGCTGAAGTGCTCGGGCCGGACCTCGTCGCGATCGACGGCCCGCCGGCCAAAATCTCCGTACGAGGCGTGCAGGTTGAAGCGGTGTTTCCCGGGAATCAGCGACAGGGCCTTCGCGGCATCCGCGCGGAGCTCGTCGGACGTTCGCGCCTTTCCGGGATAGTTCCCCGTCGCCGCAAGGCCGCCGCCGATCGCTCCGCCCGCCGACTCGAAGCCCGCCACATCGTCGCCCTGCCAGCAATGAATCGAGATGGGGACGGTCGCCAGTATCTTCAGCGCCGCGTCGACGTCCACCCCCACGTCGGCGTACTGCTGTTTCGCGAGGTCGTAGGCCGCCTGGATCCGTGTGTCTTTCATATCAGTCTTTCAGCCGTGCCGGGGTCGCGGTCCACGCCGTGACGTCCCGCTCAAAAGTCAAATCGATCGATATTCGCCTTGGTAAACATCACGGGCGCGCCAAGAATGATCTCCGAGCCACGGATCTGAATGGCGCCCAGGCGCCCGGCGTGGAACGACGCAGTCGTCGGAGCGATCTTTCCCTGGGAGAGCAGCGAACCTGCGAGCACGGTCAGGTAGCCGAGGTCTTTCGTGTTCCACAGCACGACGGTCTGCACCCAACCGTCATGCACGTAAGGCTTGTTCATGTTCGGGAGCGAGAGGCCGATCACGTGGACATCGCGGCGGTTGGCCTGCCGGACGGCTTCGGCGGCCCCCGGCACGGCCGGCGCTGAAATGGCCATCACCAGCTTCACCGCCGGAAAGACCCGCATGATGGTCTGCGTCTCGGAAAATGCCTTGTCGCGGTCGTCGTCGCTCGGCCGGATCGTCGCCAGCTTCAGATCGGGATACTTCTCCGCCTGGCGCTTCTTGATGAAGGCAATCCACTCGTTTTGATTGGCCGCGCTCAGCGCGCCTGTGATGATCGCAAACTCCCCTGTGCCGCCGAGCAACCGCGCGGCCTCGTCTGTCAGCGTGTTGGCGATCCCCTCGGCCGTGGCCTGGTTGACGAAAAAATCCCGCGCGTCAGGCTCGGCGTCGGCGTCCCAGGTGAGCACGCGGATGCCCCGCGCGCGCGCCTTGCGGAGCACGCTCGAGATGCCGCCGCGGTTCTCGACGGCGACGGCAATCACGTCCACCTTCCGCGTGATCCAGTTCTCGACCAGCTCGTTTTGCCGTGCCGCATCGAGACTCGTCGGGCCGTCCCAGATGAGGTCCACGCCAAGTTCCCGCGCCGCTTCCTCCGCCCCCGCGCGGCAGCTGACGAAATACGGATCGCCTTTCGCCTTCGGCATCATGGCCATCACGGGACGGCGCGTGGCCACCGCGGTGGCGGCCGGCGGATCAGACGATCGCGCGACAGGGCCGAGCGATCGGACCAGCCAGACGTTCGTGGACGCCACGAGCAGGGAGCCCGCGACGATGGCGGCGCAAAGGACGGCGACCTGGCTGTTTTTCACCGGGATGTCTCCTGGAAGGGATGCGATCGTGGACAGGCTCGGCACGCGCTCGGGTGATTGAGGACCGGACTCCGGGCTTGGCGACTCGCCGACCCCGTCCGACATCATGGCGGGCCGCGCACGCCTGCGCGCGCGCAACCTGTCGATGGCAATCGTCGTCACGAGGAGGGTGCCCGTCAAGACGCCCGTCAGCTCCGAGGGCAGCGCGGCCAGATGGAGGCCGTTCCGCAGCACCGACAGCGCACATAGACCCAGGAGCGTGCCCCACAGCGTGCCGCGGCCGCCAAAAACGGAGGTGCCGCCGAGGACGACCGCCGTGATCGCGTCGAGCTCGTACCCCGATCCGGCGTCCGACTTTGCCTGCCCGAGATGCGCGACGTAGACAATCGCCGCCACGCTCGACACCAGACCCGACAGCACGTAGAGAACACCGACGCGCCGGGCGACCGGGATGCCGGCGTATCGCGCGCCGGCGGGGGTGAACCCGATGACGTACCATGCGCGGCCCACGACCGACCGATGGAGCACGATCAGGTACGCCGCGAGTACGGGAGCAAACAGCAGCAGCTGCGCCGGGATGACGCCCCACACGTATCCCTGGCCGAGCCAGAGAAAGCGCGCGGGAAAGTCAGTGTAGTTGATCGCCCCGCGCGTCAGCCCCTCCGCGATGCCTCGAAAGAGCGACAGGGTCCCGAGCGTCACGATGAGCGGGGGGATGTTCAATCGGGCGACGAGCACGGCGTTCAGCGCGCCTCCCGCACACCCGGCCAGGAGGGCCAGGAGCGCGGCGCCCCAGAGCGGCAGGCCCCAGTCGTGATACGCGGCGCCGAACAGGACGGCCGCGAGCCCCATCATCGACCCAACCGACAGATCGATGCCCCCGCTCACGATGACCGGCGTGAGGGC
The DNA here is from genome assembly GCA_031404215.1 of Acidobacteriota bacterium. GTDB lineage: Bacteria > Acidobacteriota > Vicinamibacteria > Vicinamibacterales > 2-12-FULL-66-21 > JALZOC01. The sequence continues at coordinate 6,963 of JANNHC010000698.1, read as the reverse complement.
GATCGCCAGCAGCCCGAGCTCGACGCTCAGACGCACGACTTCGAACAGGTTGCCCGTCGTGAAAAAATTCTGCGCGATGACCGCGAATAGCGCGACCTCAGCCGTCAGGGCCAGCAGCAGGATCCATTCGCCGGGCGACAGCAACCCATTCGAGCGGCGCGGCATCAGGCGGGACCCGCTGCCGCGACCGCGGCGTGAACGGCGCGGCGCTCGCGCGTCGCGTCGATCGCGACCGCCGCGAGGATGATGGCCCCCTGCAGCGCGCGCTCCCAGTAGGCGCTCACGCCGAGAAAGGTGAGCGCCGGCCCGATCGCTCCAAGCAGCACGACGCCGAGGAGCGTGCCGATCAGGGTTCCCTGTCCCCCGCGAATCGCGGCGCCGCCGACGACCGCGGCGGCAATGACCTTCATCTCGAGTCCCATGCCCGCGTTGCTTGGAATCTGGTTGAACCGGACCGAGTTCAAAAGCGCCGCCAGTCCCGTCAACGCGCCCGCCGCGACCAAGACGGCACACTTCACCCGCGCGGTGTCGAGGCCCGCGAGCCGGGCCGCGTGTTCGTTCGAGCCCGTCGCATACACCGCGCGGCCCCCCGCGAGATTCCGGAGCGCCCACTCCGACAGAGCGAACAGAAACACGACAGACGCGCCCGCGACGAGCGGATACGCCGACTGGGGCAGCCCGAACCATTGAAATCCGCGCGGCAGGTCCTGTACCCACGCGCCTTGGGTCCACCATCGCAACGCATCGCGCAAGGCCACCATCGTCGCCAGCGTGACGACGATCGACGGCATGCGGAGGTAGGCGACAAGGCCACCGTTGATGGCGCCGAGCGCGGCACCGAGCACGCAGGCCGCACTACCCGCTATGGCGACCGACCCCGTGCCCTTCGCCACCATGCCGGCGACCACGCCGCAGATCGCGAACACCGAACCAACCGAGATGTCGATGCTTCCTGTCAGGATGACGATCGTTGTCCCGATCGCGATGATCAGCACGGGCAGGTTCCCGAGAAACAGATCGCTCAGGTTCTCGCGCGCGAAATAGCCAGGCGCCATCGCTGCCAGCACGATGCCGAGGGCGACGATGACGAACGCGAGGCTGACTTCTCGTCGATGATGGGAAGGCATTTTGCTTCCGAGCCTAGCCCTGAGATCCCTGCCCGAAAGCGGCGGCCATGATGTTCGCGGCGGTTGCCGCTTCCCGCGAAAACTCGGCGGCGACCGCGCCCGCGTGCATGACGGCGATGCGATCGCTCATGCCCAGGATCTCCGGCAGCTCGGAGGAAATCATGACGATGGCCATGCCACGCTCGGCCAGATCCTGCATGAGACCGTGAATTTCCGCCTTCGATCCCACGTCCACGCCTTGCGTGGGCTCGTCGAGGATGAGGACTGCGGGGCGGGTCGAAAGCCACCGCGCCAGCGCGACCTTCTGCTGGTTGCCCCCGGAGAGCGATCCGACCTCGGCCGCGACGGAGGATGCCCTGATGCGGAACCGATCCATGTAGCCCTGCGCACCCGCGTCCTCGGCCTGGCGATCGATCCAGCCGTGGCGCGAGACAGCCGCGAGGTTCGCGACGCTGGTATTCGCAGCGACCGACATCTCGAGGACGACACCGTGCTGGCGGCGATCTTCCGGCACGTACCCGATCCCGAGGCGGATCGCGTCGGACGGCGAGGCGACGCGGGCAGGCCGGCCGCCGACGAGGATTTCGCCGCTGTCGGCCGGCGTCAGGCCAAAGATCGTCTCGGCCAGCTGGGTGCGTCCTGATCCCACGAGGCCCGCGAGACCGAGGATTTCGCCGCGCCGCACCGACAACGAGACCTCTCGAACGCCCGTCCTTCGATTCGAGAGCCGGCGAATCTCGATCGCGACGTCACCGAGGGGCACCTGGCGCTTGGAAAATACGGCATCCAGATCCCGGCCGACCATCAGGCGAATGAGATCGCCCCGCGACACCGACTTCGCCTCGCGCGTGGCCACGGCCTCGCCGTCCCTGAGCACGGTGATGCGATCGGCGATCGCGGAAATCTCCTCGAGCCGGTGCGAGATGTAGATGATGCCAACGCCGTTCGCGCGCAACCGTGCGATGACGGCGAACAGGCGGGTCACCTCGCGATCGCTGAGCGACGCCGTCGGTTCGTCCATGATGACGATCCGGGCATCGGCGCCAAGGGCCTTCGCGATCTCCACGACCTGCTGCTCCGGCATCGTCAATGTGCCGACGAGTTGGTCGGGATCGATTGTGGCGCCGATCCGTTCGAGCAGCTCGATCGCCCGCCGGCGCCTCGCTCGGCGATCGATGCGCCTCCACCCGCTGCCGCGTTCGACCGTGATCGCGATGTTCTCGGCGACCGTCAGCTGCGGGAAGAGCGACGGCTGCTGATAGATCGCGGCAATTCCAAGCTCGCGCGACATGTGGGGATCGATCTGGGGAACGGGCACGCCCGCAACGGTGAGCGTACCGGAGTCGGCCCGTTCTGCCCCCGTGACGATCTTGATGAAGGTGGACTTGCCGGCGCCGTTTTCACCGACGAGCGCATGGACTTCACCGGCCCGTAATTGGAACGAGACGCGGTCGAGCGCGCGGAGGCCCGCGAAGGACTTACTGATTGACCGCGCGTCGAGAAGAAGACTGGACACGTGTAAGGAAACCGCTGAAGCGGGCTGGATGCTACCACAGTGCTCAGAAATGTCTGGCCTGGCCGTTCGTTGCGCACATCAGAACAACGTGACCGACACCGTGACCCACAAACAGTGGTTTTGTGGCCGGCTTCAAGACATCGCGGACATGCGCACCTGCGAGGTCATTGCGCAAAGCGAAACGCCGGGCCATAATCCGTCCTGGGCCCGGGCGACCTCGAGCCAATTTCTGGAGGCAGGTCGCGGCCTCAGGTTGACGATCATGAGTAACACAACCAAACCTCCTGCGCGGGATCCGTATCTCGTCAAGTCCGTCGTGCATGCGGCGCAGCTGTTGTCAGCCTTCCGGTCGTCCGGCGAGGCGCTGCCGTTGCGCGAGGTTGCGGCGCGCAGCGGACTGCCCAAGAGCATGGCGTTTCGCCAGCTGTACACGCTCGAACGGTGCGGGATGATCGAGAAGGTCGGCGAGAACCTGTACCGGTCGCACCTGCGGCCGTTCAAGCAGCGGCCGTACCGGCTCGGCTATGCGGCGCAGGGCACCGATTACCAGTTCTCCAAGGAGATCTCCGCCGGCCTGCAGCGTGCGGCGGCTGCCCAGGGCATCGAGCTCATTTCGGTGGACAACCGGTACAGCCCCAAGATCGCGCAGAGAAACGCGGATGTCCTCGTGCGCGAGAAAGTCGATCTCGTGATCGAGTTTCAGACCGACGAGCATGTCGCGCCGATCGTGGCCGCGAAGTACCGGGAGGCCGGCATTCCCCTCATCGCGATCGAGGTGCCCCATCCGGGCGCGACCTACTTCGGCGCGAACAACTACGAGGCGGGCCTGATCGGCGGACGGCACCTGGGCCGGTGGGCGAAGCAGCACTGGCATTCGGAGGTGAGCGAGATCGTGTTGCTGGCGCTCGAGCGCGCCGGAAGCCTCCCGAGGATGCGGCTGACCGGCATGCTCGTGGGCATGAAGGAAACCTGCGCGCAGCTCGAGAACTGTCAGGTCATTTATCTCGAAGGCGACGGCAAGCTCGGCGAGAGCTTCGAGGCGATGCGCCGGCATCTGCGCACGAGCCGCGCGCGCCGCTTTCTCATCGGAGCGATCAACGACCCGAGCGCGCTCGGCGCGCTGCGGGCGCTCCAGGAGGCCGGCCGCAGCGAATCGTGCGCGATCATGGGTCAGAACGCCTCCCCGGAAGGGCGCGCGGAGCTGCGGACGCCAGGCACCCGCCTGATCGGGTCTGTGGCGTACTTCCCGGAAAAGTACGGCGCCGAGATTGTCGCCGTCGCGCTCGACATCCTCCACCGGCGATCGGTGCCGCCCGCGGTGTTCGTCAAGCACCAGCTCGTCACACCCGAGAACGTCGATCACATCTATCCCAACGATCATCTGATGCACGTCACGGTCTAAAAACAGGCTCAGGGCAAGGCTCAGGGCTCCGGTCGCGCAGCCCTTCAGCGCCGCCGGATTCTGGCTCCTGCAAGAAAATCACGCGCCTCCGTTCTACGGTCAGGAGGCCTTGATATGCGTTCCATCGCGCTGGCCGCTGCACTGTGTGTTCTCGGCTTGATCGTCTCGTCTGCCGCCCAGACCTCTGTAGGTACCGTAACCGGGAGCGTGAAGGATGCGGCCGGCGCGCCCGTGCCGGGCGTCACCGTCCGGATCGCCGCGAGGGGGACGACCCCGCTGACGCGAATGTCCGACGCACGCGGGGCGTTTACATTCCGCCGGGTGCCGGTCGCGGACTACGACGTCACGGCCACGCTCCCCGGGTTCAAAACGTTCACCGCGCTCGTGAGAGTCGCATCGGCGAAGACCGCGCGCCTTGACATCGTGCTGCAGGTTGGCGGGGTTGCCGAAAAAGTCGCCGTCGAGGCGCCGATGATGCGGGATTCGGCTCAGGCGCCCGCCGCGGGAAGCGGGCGGGGCGGCGGTGGTGGCGGAGTGATCGGCGGCGTCCCCGGCGGAGTGTCGGGCGGAATCGCAACTGGAGTGGTCAGCGGGCTGCATGCCCCACCGGCTGCCGCTTCGCCATGGCCATTCCGACGCGGACACTACAACACTGAATCGTACGATCGCATCGAAGACAATGCGTTTCGCCACGTCACCGAGGACCCGCTATCCACGTTTTCCATCGACGTGGACACGGCGTCGTATGCCAACGTCCGCCGCTTCCTGAATAGCGGCTCGCTGCCGCCACGAGACGCCGTGCGAATCGAAGAGTTGATCAACTACTTCCGCTTCGAATATGCCCGGCCGTCTCATGGCGCCCCATTCTCGGTGACCACGGAGCTGGCCGCGTGCCCGTGGAACCCGAAGCATCGCCTGGCGCTCGTGGGGCTGCAGACGCGGGCGCTCGACCTGGACACGGTGCCCGCGCGCAATCTCGTGTTCCTCCTCGACGTCTCGGGCTCGATGGAGCCGCCCGACAGGCTCCCCCTCATTCGCACCGCAATGCGAATGCTCGTGGACACGCTCACGTCGCGTGACCGGATCGCGATCGTCGTCTACGCCGGGGCGAGCGGCGTGGTGCTGCCCTCGACCAGCGGCGCCCACAAGGATCGCATCCACGAAGCGATTGCCCGGCTCGAGGCGGGCGGATCGACGAACGGCGGCGCCGGCATCACGCTGGCCTACCAGGTCGCGCAGGAACAGTTCATCAAGGGCGGTATCAATCGCGTAATCCTGGCGACCGACGGGGACTTCAACGTGGGCGTGACCAACCAGGGTGATCTCACCAGGCTCATCGAGGAGAAGCGCGCCGGCGGCGTGTTCCTGTCCGTCCTCGGTGTCGGCACCGGCAACACCAAGGATTCGACGATGGAGAAGCTGGCCGATCGCGGAAACGGCAACTACTCGTATCTCGATTCGCTTCACGAGGCGCGCAAGGTGCTCGTGCGCGAGGCGGGCGCCACGCTCGTCACCGTGGCGAAAGACGTCAAGATCCAAGTCGAGTTCAATCCCGTGAACGTCGCCGCCTATCGCCTGATCGGCTACGAGAACCGGCTCCTGAGAAACCAGGACTTCAACGACGATCGCAAGGACGCCGGCGAGATCGGCGCCGGGCATACGGTGACCGCGCTGTACGAAATCGTGCCGGCCGGCGCGGAGGTGAAAGGGGCGGGGGTCGATCCTCTCACGTACCAGCGCCCGGTCGCCGCGGCCCCCGGCGTCGCGCACGACGAGCTCATGACGGTCAAGCTCCGCTACAAGGCGCCCGAGGGCGACGAAAGCCACCTGATCCGCGTGGCGGTGAAGAACCAGACCCGGGAGATGTCGGCAAACGTGGGCTTCGCAGCCGCCGTCGCGGAGTTCGGGATGCTGCTGCGCCACTCCGAGCATCGCGGTTCATCCACGCACGCAGAAGCAGCCGCGCTCGGGCGGCGCTTCCGAGGTCCGGATCCGGATGGCTATCGGTCAGAATTCGTGAAGCTCGTGGAGTTGGCGGAAGCGCTCATGCGTCAGTCGCATCGAGAGTGACGTGCGCAAGGTTGCGCTGATCGTCCTCTCGCGTTCGTGACAGGGAGGCCAGGAGCTCAGAAGACGAGCGAGCGCTCTCATGCGCCCGTGCCGAGCACCACGCACAGAAGGCGATCGCGGCGCTCGTCAATCTTCTTGAACGGCACCCCCACGACCTTCTTCAGATCGTCCAGGGACTTGCACGGGCCGTTTTTCGCACGATAGGCGATCCATGTGGCCGCCTCCTTTCGCAGCAGGCCCGCCACACTTTCGAGATCGACCGCCGACGCGCTATTCAGATTGATCGGTTTGGCGACCTCGCCCTTGAAGTTCTCGACCAGGTATTCGGTGATTTGTTTCAGGTCGTCGTCGCTGGCCTTCGCGCCGAGCAACACCATCTTTGCGACGACGTCTTCCCATCCTTCGCGGGTCAGGCGCAGCGCCGCCACACGCTGCGGCTCGTGGCATTTGCCGCAGACGTTCACGACCTGATCCTTGCCGGGCGCCTCAGGCAGCTGATCCTGCGCGTGACTCGCCACCCCGCCGGTCAGGCCGAGCGCGACCGCGAGCGCACCAACGAGCGCTGTTCCCGCCGCACTCGGCCACATGATCACTTCTCGATATTAAAGCCAAACGCGTACAGCGTGCTATCGGCGCCGGGCACGTACACGTTCCCCTGCCCCGCGGACAAGCCACCGCGTACGGTCGAGGTGATGGCCCGGCCGCTGTTCCAGAGATCTTTTCCCGTCGCGGCTTCGATCGCATAGAGCACCGACGGCAGCGCACGCGTTCCGGTCGAGACGGCAAAGACCACGCCGTTGACGACGACCGGCGCGAGCGGCGTTGCGATGTCCCTCGATGTCCAGGCA
>JANNHC010000697.1:0-7681 GCA_031404215.1 Acidobacteriota bacterium | reverse complement strand
GAACTGTTCCGCCGCGCCCGCGCGAAGACGGCGCGGGTCGGCATCGCGCTGCAGGCGTACTTGTATCGCACCGAGAAGGACGTGGAATCGATCGTCCCGCTTGGCGCGGTGATCCGAATCGTCAAGGGCGCCTATCTCGAGCCGCCTGACGTCGCGTTTCCCAGGAAAGCCGACGTAGACGCGAATTATTTCACGCTGTGCACACGGCTGCTCGCCCCCGATGCGCGCCGGCCCGGCGCGCTGTTGCACATCGCCACCCACGACATTGCGTTGGCGGAACGGCTGGCCGCGTACATCGCGCAACATAATGTCCCGGCGTCGGCGTATGAATATGCGATGCTCTACGGCATCCAGCGCGGCCAGCAGCTGCGAGTCGCGCGTGAAGGCAAGCGCCTGCGGGTCCTCATCAGCTACGGCGATTACTGGTTTCCGTGGTACATGCGCCGCCTGGCGGAGCGTCCGGCCAACGTATGGTTCGTCGTGAGGACGATGTTCGGGTGAGTTTGGCAGATCCCTTGCGCTCCCCGTGCTCGATCCGTTGCGACCCGATCCGCTTGCGAAGTGTTCGTCGCTTGAAGAGCCACGCGGCTCGGGGAGATGGGATGACAATCCGCGACGGACGCTCGTCGAGACTGCTGGTGGTGACGGCCACGGCGCTCCTGTGCGCGCTCGCGGGCGCGCGCCAGGAGGCGCAGGCGCCGCGGCCCAACGTCATCCTCATCCAGGCCGACGATCTCGGGTACGGGGATCTCAGCGTCTACGGCCAGTCGAAGTTCCAGACGCCGAGCCTCGATCGACTGGCGCGCAACGGGATCCGTTTGACCAGTTACTACTCGGGAAGCACGGTCTGCGCGCCGTCGCGCGCGGCGCTGATGACGGGACTGCACACCGGCCACGGATGGGTTCGCGGCAACGGCGAGTTCTCGCTCCGTGAGAAGGATCGCACCGTGGCCATGCTGCTTCGCGACGCGGGGTATCGCACGGCGGTCATCGGCAAGTGGGGGCTCGGCCGCGCGGGCCTGCCGGGCCAGCCGGATCGCAAGGGCTTCGAGTACTCGTTCGGATTCCTCGATCATCGGCACGCGCACCGGCAGTACACCGACCATCTCTATCGAAATGCGGAGCGGGTCGAGGTCGATCTCACCAACGACTACGCCAACGATCTCTTCACGCGGGAGGCGATGTCCTTCGTGGAGCGCGACGACACGCGGCCCTTCTTCCTCTACCTGAACTACACCGTGCCGCATGCCGAGCTGCGCGTGCCGGACGACTCGGTGAGCGCGTTCACGGGCCACTTTCCCGAAAAGCCTTTTGTGAATGCGACGGCTGACGGCAAGCCGACAGGGCCGGACAGTCCGTCGCTGGGCTATCGCTCGCAGCCGGCGCCGCACGCCGCGTTTGCCGCGATGATCACCCGCATGGATCGCGACATCGGGCGCCTGGTCGATCTGCTGAAGACGCGAGGACTCGAAGGGCGTACCCTGGTCCTCTTCACGAGCGACAACGGTCCGCACAAGGAAGGAGGCGCCGACCCGGCGTTCTTCCGGAGTTCCGGAGGCCTTCGCGGAATCAAGCGCGATCTCTATGAAGGAGGCATCCGCGTGCCGATGATCGCGAGCTGGCCGGGGACAATCCCCGCCGGACGCGTGAGCGACTACGCGGCGGCCCACTGGGATCTGTTACCGACGCTCGCCGAGTTTGCCGGCGTCAAGAGCGCGCCGGCCGTTGACGGCGTGTCGATCGCGCGCGTCCTCCGCGGCCGGACGCAACCGCCCCACGAGTTCCTGTACTGGGAGTTCCACGAGCGTGGATTTCAGCAGGCGGTTCGCATGGGTAACTGGAAAGCGGTGCGGCTCGCCAGGGACCAGCCGCTCGAGCTGTACAACCTCGCGGTCGATCTCGCGGAGACGACCAACGTCGCGGCCACGCACCCCGCCGTCGTCTCACGTTTCGAGAAGTATCTGGCAACGGCGAGGACTGAATCCCCGAATTGGCCAGTCAAGTAAGGGAGTTGTTGATGGAGTTCGCGATGGATCGCCGCGATTTTCTGAAGGCCGCGGGTGCAGGCGCCGTCGTCCCGGCGCGGAGTCGGCCGTTGATGAGCGACGCGCAGGCGCCCGCTGCGGCGCCGCTCGGTGACCGCGAGATCTGGATCGCCCACATGCGCAAGCTGGCCGACCCGGTTCTGAAGCACCTCGCCGCCGGCACATTGAAAGCGCGCATGCCGGTTGAGCAGGCCGCGAGCGCGAATCGCCGGAACGTCACGCACCTCGAGGCGCTCGGGCGCTTGACGGCCGGGCTGGCGCCATGGATCGAGCTCGCGGGCGACGATTCCCCCGAGGGCCGGCTGCGCGCCGAGTACGCGGACCTCGCGCGTCGGGCCATCTCTCGCGCGGTGGACCCATCGTCTCCCGACTTTCTCAACTTCACCCGCGAGCGGCAGCCCCTCGTGGACGCCGCGTTTCTCGCGCAGGCGCTCCTGCGTGCGCCGCGCGCCCTTCGGGCGGCCCTGGATCCCGCAACCCGCCGGAACGTGATCGCGGCGCTGGAATCCACGCGCGCGATCTCCCCCGGGTTCAACAACTGGTTGTTGTTCTCCGCAACCGTCGAGGCCGGGCTCGCGGCGCTCGGCGCGGGGTGGGATCGGCTGCGCGTGGACTACGCGCTGCGCCAGCACGACCAGTGGTACAAGGGTGATGGTGCGTACGGCGACGGCCCGGCGTTTCATTGGGATTACTACAACAGCTTCGTCATTCACCCGATGCTCCTCGACGTGCTGGACGTCGTACGCGGCGAGACGCCGGCATGGAAGGATCTCTCGACCCGGGTTGATGCGCGCGCGCGGCGTTACGCCGCCGTCCTCGAGCGTCTCATCGCGCCCGACGGCAGCTTTCCAGCGATCGGGCGATCGCTCGCGTATCGCTGTGGCGCTTTTCACCTGCTGGCCGGCATCGCGCTCAGGCGCGCGCTGCCCGACGAAGTGCCGCCGGCCCAGGCGCGCGGCGCGCTGACCGCCGTCATTCGCCGAACACTGGAGGCGCCAGGGACGTTCGACGCCGACGGATGGCTCCGCATCGGGTTCTGCGGCCACCAGCCCGGCATCGGAGAGACCTACATCTCAACCGGCAGTCTCTATCTGTGTTCGGTCGCGTTCCTGCCGCTCGGCCTCGATCCGAGTGACCCGTTCTGGGCGGCCCCCCCGCAGCCATGGACGTCCGTCCGCGCCTGGAGCGGTCAGGCCGTGCAGATTGATCATGCAATCTGAAGGAGTTCAGGCTACAGGGCTTCAGGGTCTATTTTGAGTTACTCTTCCCCTATGAACCGACGTGACTTTCTCTCCACCGTCGCCGTGGTGCCAGCGCTGGCCGTGCGTCAATCACCCCAACCGCAAACGGCTTCTCGTCCTGTGGCCCCGCGCGGCGGGCTGAAACTCGGCACCGTCACTTACAACATCGCCAAGGATTGGGATGTCCCGACGATCATCAAGAATCTCACCGCCACGGGATTCGACGCGGTCGAGTTGAGGACGACGCACAAGCATGGTGTGGAGATTGCGCTGACGCCGGCACAGCGGGCGGAAGTGCGGAAGCAGTTCGAAGGTTCGGCGGTGAAGATCGGCGGGCTGGGCACCATCTGTGAGTTTCATGCGGCCGATCAGGCAATCGTGCGCAAGAACATCGACGAGACCAAGGCGTGGGTGAAGCTCGCGCAGGATCTCGGATCGCCGAGCGTGAAGGTGCGTCCGAACGGCTTGCCCAAGGAGGTCCCCGAGGAGAAGACGCTCGAGCAGATCGGCAAGTCGCTCGCCGAGTGCGGCGCCTTCGCGCAGGACCACGGGGTCAAGATCCAGGTCGAGGTGCACGGCGCGGAAACGCAGCGCGTGCCGCGGATGCGCAAGATGTTCGATTACAGCGGCAACCATCCCGCCGTACGCGCGTGCTGGAATTCAAACCAGGCGGATCTGCTCGACGGCGGATTTGATTCGAACTTCCAGCTTCTGAAGAACCAGATCGGGCAGATCCACATGCGAGACCTGATGCTCGAGGAATATCCCTGGCGCAAGTTGATCACCAACCTCGCGCAGATGAATTTCCAGGGGTACTGCTTCGCCGAAATCCCTGAATCGGCGGACCCGCTGCGGGTCCTGCAGTATTTCCGAGGCATGTTCAGGGCTTACCAGAACCTTTGATTCTTGTCAGCTTCCAGCTGCCACTCTTATTGCCCCCGTCCCAGCCAGTGCAGTAAACCCAGCGTCAGCCAGGGAACGTACGTGATCAGCAGCACACCGATGGCCAGGATCCCGAGCATCGGGAGTGTGGCCCACGTCACCTCGAGCACCGGCTTCTTGAATCGCACGGACGCAAGCAGCAGGTTCAGGCCGAGCGGCGGGTGCAGGAACCCGAGCTCCAGGTTCGCGACGAAGATAATCCCGAGGTGCACGTAGTCGATGCCATACACCTCCGCCAGCGGGAGGATCAGCGGCACGACGACGACGATGGCGGAGAAGATGTCCATCACCGTGCCGACGAGCAGCAGGAAGACATTGAGCGCGAGCAGAAACACGAGCCGCGAATGGATGTGGGTCTGGCTCCACTCAACGAGCCGCGTCGGAACTTCCGTGTAGACCAGGTAGTCGGTGAGGCCTGCGGCCACGGCGAGGATCAACAGCACCCCTCCGACCAGCGCGACGCAGTCCGCCGCCACCCGCAGCACGTCCTTCCACGCCGGAAGATCGCGATGGATATAGCGCTGCATGATGAGCGCGTACAGCGCGGCCAGGGGCGCGGATTCGACGAGCGTCGCCACGCCTCCCAGGAATGCGCCGAGGACGAAGACCGGCAGGAACAGCTCCCACTTCGCTTCCCACAACGCCCAGAGCGCCTCGCTGAGGCGGAACGGCCGGCGCTCCGCGCGTGTCAGCAGACCTTCGCGCACGCCAAGCATGGCCAGAAGCCCCAGCATCAGCAGTCCCGGCAGCAAACCACCAATGAAGAGATCCTCGATCGACGCCTTCTGCGAGACGATGCCGTAGAGCATCAACGGCAGCGATAGGGGAAAGAGCAGGCCGAGGGAACCGGATGCGGTCAGGAGCCCAATCGAGAAACGCTCCCGATACCCGTCGCCCATCAGAGCCGGCAGCAGCAATCCGCCCAGCACGAGGATGGTGACGCCCGAACCGCCCGTAAAGAGCGTGAAAAAGGCACACAGCGTCGCCGCAGCTATCGCCGTGCCGCCAGGGGCCCAGCCGACCCACGCGCGGAAAAGCCGCAGCAACCGCTCCGACGACTGGCCTTCCGCCATCAGGAAGCCCGCGAACGTAAAGAGCGGAATCGCCGCAATCCCGGTGGATGTCGTCAGCTCCTGGTACGCCATGATTGCCAGCACGATCGGCGGACTGCCTTGCGTGAGTGACGCGAAGAGGGCGATGCCGCCAAGCAGTGCGAAGATCGGCGCGCCGAGCACGCCGGCGACGATCACCATCCCGAACCAGGGAAGCACCGACTGGTTCTCCAGGATTGCCCGATGCTGGTTGAGCAGCACCCCGGCGACGATGCCCACGAGGGCGACGGCGCGCCCGTACCACAACGGCGACGCGCGCCACACCAGCCGCAGCGCGATCAGCCCGAAGCCGATCGGCAGGGCAAGGTCGGCGACCCAGGTCGCCAGACCGGCAGTCACGTGATCGCCGGCCATCCGATCGCTTCGCACGAGCGCGGCGCCGCCGAGCGCCAGAATCGTGCAGATCAACGCGCCGATCGCGCCCGAGACGACGTGGGCGACGGCGCTGACGGGGCCCTTCGGGAGGAATTCGGCGGTCGCGAGCGTGAGGAGCTTGCCGTCGCGCGCCGCGATGGCGGCCCCGAGCATGCCGAGCCAGAGCGTCAGGTTCGCCGCGAGCGGGCCCGATCCCGTGATCGCGGTACCAAACAGACGCCGCGAAGCGATCTCGGCGAGCGGCAATACCATGATGCCGCCGAGCGCCAGGCTCGCGATGCGGTTCTCGGTCTGGATCGCGAACGCCTTCAGCAACTATTTGCTCTTGGACTTCCTGAGCGCGTCCCGCTCCTGCACGGCCATGTCGAACACCTCAGCCGGCACCATGGAGCCCCGCATGGTCGACGTGAGCTGGTTCGCCGCCGCGCGGAATTCGGCGGCCGCTTTGGCGTCGAGCGTGATGACCTGCAGCCCACGTTCGGTCATCGACTTGACGGAGGTGGCGTCGAGGGCCGGCGCCTCCGCGCGTACGCGCTTCTCGAGCGCCTGCGCCGCCGCGGTGACCTTCGGCCGATCCTCGGCGCCGATACGGTTCCACGCGGCAGTCGAGATGATCAGCGCGCCCGTAAGCGGCGCGACGTGGAGATCGAGCATGTACTTCGCGTCTTTGTAGAGTTGCAGTGAGAGTGCGAGGTACGGCGGAATGGGGGCCGTGTCCATCAGGCCAGGATTGAGTTTCATCTGGGTGGGGATGTCGGCCGGCAGCAGCGCGACGGGTTGAAATCCATTCTTGACGTACCAATCCACCCACTTCTCCGCACCTTTGCTCGTGAAGAGCTTCGCTTTCTTCACGTCGGCGAGCGTGCGGAGGGGCTTCTTCGAAAAGACCTGCACCCAGCCGCCCGTTCCCCAGCTGAGGAGGTGGTAGCCCTTGGCCTGCAGCTTCTGCTCGAGAATGGGCGTCAGTTTCTTTTCGACCGCCATCTCTTCTGCGTCCGACTCGAAGAAGAACGGCAAGGCGAAGATGTTGAACGACTCGTCGAGTTCTGCGAGGCCGGCGGCCGTCAGAAACGACGCCTGCAGTTGGTCGGTCTCCGGACGCATTTTTTTGATGATCGTCGATTCGTCCCCCTGAGTCCCGCCCGCGTACACCGTCAGGGTCACGCGTCCCGCAGTGTCGTTCTTCCAGGTGTTGCCCATATCCAGCAGCGCCTTGTGCCAGGTCGTGCCGGCAGGCGCGAGCGTGGCTAGCTTGATTGGGCCGCCTGCGGCCAGCAGCAGCGCGGGCGCGACGACAAGCGGCAAGGCGACGAGCCAACGTTTCAGAGCAGACATGATCCTGAACTCCTTCCAGGCGCGGGCATGACATCCGCGCTCATTCATTTCGTGAACATCGTATCGATATGATCGAGCAGCGCCTTGGCCCGGCGCTGCTGGACGAGCGTGACGAGACGCACGGACGGATCCTTCTCCGGATCGATCGCCAGCGCGGCCTGAAGCAGTTTTTCGAATTCCTCACGGTTCTGCTCCGGCACGGCGACCCCCGTGGCGAGTGCGATGTACGGCCCTGGCGAGAGCCCGCCCTGCAGTTCCACCGCGCGCGCGAAGTGCTCGCGCGCCCGTGCGGGGGATCCGCCAACCGCTTCGGGGAGACTGTCGAGCGAGACGAACATCTCGTGCAGCGCCCCCTTGCCCCAGCTCTCGTCCAGTGCAAGAGCCCGATCGGCCAGGGCGCGAACGGCCGGCATGTCGATCCCGTGGTCCGGCCTGTGGTTGCCGAGGCCGATCGCCGATCCCCAGGATGCCGCCATCCAGTACAGAAGCGGCACATCCTTCTTGGCCGCGTTCGCGAGCGCGGCGGCAGGATCGATCAGGAGCTTGGGCCCGATCCCGGGAAACCGAACCTCCATGGCCCGAAGGCAATATCCCTTTGCCCGCAGATACAGTTTGAGCGCGCGCGCATTCA
>JANNHC010000696.1:0-22178 GCA_031404215.1 Acidobacteriota bacterium | reverse complement strand
CAAAAGAAGGTCAGCACCGTCTTCTGTCTCGGCCAATTCTGCGATCCCAAATACGTCGATCTGCTCGCCATCGTCGGCGGTTGGGACGGCAAAGGCCTGGAGCGTCAGGAGAGTGCGGACTTCAACTCGGACCGCCCTGAGCGACAGCACGCTGAACGCCTCGTGAAGTTCCGGCCGTGTCAGAAGTTCCTCGTACCTGCTGGTTTCGACGGCTGTGCTCTCGAGCCCGAGAGTTCTCACCGCTTCGCGCAGGAACGCGGATTTTCTCGCTTTTACCTCCACCATGGTGAGAGACGATGAGGGTGCGGCCAGCTTCATCGGGATCGCGGGAGACCCGCCCCCAGACCCGATGTCCATGATGCTGATGATGGTTGAAGGAAAATGCCTGGAAGCAAGCACCGGCTCGAGAAGAAGCCGGTCTATGGCCTGGTCTGGGTTGTCGAGTGAAGTGAGATTGATCTTTCGATTCCAGCGAGCGAGCAGCTCATAGTAGGAAGCGAGACGTTCCGCCAGCTCATCTGGAATGAATAGCCCGGCCTTGGAGGCCCGTCTGACAAGGCGAGAGCGAAAATCTCGTGCGGCCACCTCATCAGAGTATCCTGACCGGCCGCAATCACGCCCGTGAATGTTCAGAACGATTCAAGTGCAGCGCGACGAGCGCCACGGCTGCGGGCGTGACCCCTGGGATGCGCGATGCCTGACCAAGGGTCGATGGACGGATCTGCGATAAGCGTTGTACCACCTCGTGCGAGAGGCCTGGAATCCCATGGAACGTGAAGCTGTCCGGGATCGATCGCGTTTGCTGCCGGCGCTGCCGTTCGACCGCCGCAGTCTGACGCCGCAGGTAGCCCTCGTACTTGAACTCTGTCTCGACACTGGCGATGTCGATGCCGGCATCCCGAGGATCGACGACGAGCGTGAGCTGACCTTCGTCGGCAAGCGTCGAGAGACGAACGTCAGGATGCTTCAGCGCGCGCGAGGCTGGCAGGCGCTCACCGGAACGGAGGGCGACTGTGGCTGCATTGACGGCTGCTGTATTTCGATCGAAGCGTTCACGGCGGGATTGAAACCGTTCCCACCGCTCGTCGTCCACGAGGCCTATCTCTCGGCCACGCGCGGTGAGTCGCAGGTCCGCATTATCGATCCGGAGCAGCAGCCGGTGTTCGGCTCGTGACGTGAACATTCGGTACGGCTCGAGGCATCCCTTGGTCGTCAGATCGTCTACGAGTATCCCGATGTATGCCTGATCCCGGCCAAGCGTGAATGCGCTGTCTTGCGCGCCGCGGGCGGCGTTGACGCCGGCGATCAGACCTTGCGCGGCGGCCTCTTCGTACCCGGAGGTCCCGTTGATCTGGCCCGCCAGGAATAATCCGCCAAGACGACGAGCTTCGAGGTTTGCGCGAAGCTCGGTGGGTTGGATGAAATCGTACTCGACCGCGTAACCAGGCCGAAGCATGACCGCGGCCTCGAGCCCAGGAAGCGAATGAACCAGATCGTCCTGAACGGCGGCCGGGAGGCTCATCGAGAATCCGTTCACGTATATCTCGTCCACGTCGAGCCCTTCCGGTTCCAGGAAGATCTGATGCCGCTCGCGGTGCGGAAACCGCATCACCTTGTCCTCGAGGGAGGGACAGTAACGAGGACCGATTCCGCGGATCTGACCGTTGAAGAGCGGGGATTTGTCGATATTCCCGCGCACCAGCTCGTGAACGCGATCGGTTGTATACAGTACGTGGCAGGCAATTTGCGCCCGATCGATCCGATCAGTCTGGAAGGAAAAGGGGACCGGCGGGTTGTCGCCGTGCTCCGCTTGAAAGACGGAGAAGTCGATGCTCTTTCGATCGAGGCGTGGAGGTGTCCCGGTCTTGAGGCGGCCCCACTGGAACCCGAACGACTTCAGCGAGTCCGCCAGATCCTGCGACGGCGGTTCACCCGTTCTTCCGGCCGGCCGCTGGTCAGGTCCGACGTGAATGAGCCCGTTGAGGAACGTGCCGGTGGTTACGACGAGCGACGAACACCCGAAGCGTTCTCCTGACTCGAGCTGCAGCCCGGTCACGCGTCCGCCGCTCGCGAGGATACGGCCTGCCCTACCAATGATCCAGGTTATGTTGGCTTCCGCCTCGAGCGTCGCTTTCACCCACGCGCTGTACTGCCGCTTGTCTGCCTGTGCACGCGGAGACCACACGGCAGGACCCCGGCTCCGGTTCAGAACCTTGAACTGGATGCCGGTGGCGTCGATGGCGCGGCCCATCAGTCCTCCGAGCGCGTCAATCTCGCGGACCAGGTGCCCCTTCGCCGTCCCGCCAACCGCCGGATTGCACGGCATGTGCGCGACCGTGCCGTCTGAAAGCGTGCAGATCCCGACGTGCCGCCCAAGCTTCGCCGCCGCCCACGCCGCCTCGACACCCGCGTGTCCGGCGCCGATCACGATCACATCTAAATGTGGAGTTATTGTCACTATAAATTACTTTCCAATGCAAAACTTGCTGAATATCGCCGCAATCACATCATCCGGCGTCCGCGCCCCGGTCACTTCTTCGAGCAACGCGCGAGCCTCGCTCACATCCGCCGCGACGAACTCCTCCGCCGTCCGCGTCACGGCCGCGTGCGCCGCCCGGCGCAGCACGGCGGCGGCGCGAGCCAGCAGGTCCGCGTGACGTGTGTTCGTGACGGCCGGCGTGTCGCGCAGCCGCTCGCCGCCCGACAGAGAGAGAACCATGGCCTGTCGTAATTGGTCGACACCATCGCAGCGCGCCGCCGATGCGAGGATCGCGCCGGGGCCGGCTTCCTCGATCTCCCACGCCGGTGCCAGGTCGGATTTGTTCGCCACGACCACACGCGGACGGCCCAGCGTCGATGCGATCAGACGCCGATCGTCGCGCTGGAGCGCCCGGGAGCGATCCAGAACCACAATCACCAGGTCTGCGACGAGGCCCGCGGCATGCGCGCGCGAGATGCCTTCTGCCTCGACCGCATCAGCGGCTTCTGCATGCAGTCCGGCGGTGTCGACGAGCGTGATCGCCGCCCCGTCCAGGTCGATCACCTCGGTGACCAGGTCCCGCGTCGTCCCCGGAATGTCCGTCACGATCGCACGCCCCGCGCCAGCCAGCCGGTTGAACAGACTGGATTTTCCTGTATTCGGACGGCCGAGGATCGCGACCTGCGCGCCCTCGCGAATCAGCCGGCCGCGGCCCGTGTCTGCCACCAGCGCGTCGAGCGCGCGCACGATGTCGAGTATCTCGTGCGACGCGGATCCCGGCTCGACGAAGTGGTAGCCCTCGTCAGGGAAATCGAGCGACGCCTCCAGCCGTGTGGAAAGCTCGAACAACGCGGTATCGATGTCGCGAATCCGCGCGGTCAACGTCCCTTCGAGCTGATCGAACGCGGCCCGCGCCTGCACCGGCGTGACCGCGTTGACGAGATCCTGAACCGCTTCCGCCTGAACCAGATCGATCCGGCCGTGCAGGTAGGCGCGAAACGTGAATTCTCCCGGCTCCGCGAGCCGTGCCCCCGCGCGCATCGCCGCCTCGACGATCGCGCGCAGCAGCACGGGGCTGCCGTGTGCGCTGATCTCGAGAACGTCTTCGCCGGTGTAGGAATGCGGCGAGGGAAAGAACGTGAACACCGCGCGGTCGATCGCCGCGCCGCTCACCCTCACCTGCGCGAGCGTCGCGCGCCGGGGCTCGAGGGGCTCTGCGCGCGAGCTGAGCGACGACGCCACGCCACACGCGGAAGGACCACTGACGCGAACCACGCCGATCCCGCCGCGACCCGGCGGCGTCGCGATCGCCACGATCGTGTCGTCGGGGGAATACATTAGCGCTACGCGCGTTTTACGGTTTGCGGCTGGGTTTCATGTCTGGGGTTCAATGTGCGGTTCGGTCCTGAGCGCACCTCGGCCCGCAACGGAACACCCCGACCGAAAACCGGGAACAAACAACCTCAAACCTGAAGCCAGATCATCGTCGTACAGAGATAATCACGGTTTTCAAGAACGCGTCGCCGATGCTTTCCGAAGACATCTGGGGGTCCTCCGCCACCGTCATGTGCACGAGACGGCGGGCGTAGGGATTCAGGGGACCCATTTCCTGCGGACCCGCGGTCTTCGCTTTCTCCATTGTGAAGCGCGCGATCTGCCGCAGCTCGGCGTCCTTCCCCTTGCGATAATCCATGCAGTCGACGACGAAGGAGCGATTGTCCTGGAGCTCCCGTCGGAACGCGGTGTTGACGATCTGCTGAAGGGCGTCGAGCGCCTCGGCCTTGCGCCGCAGGAGCAGCTCGCCCCCTTCTCCGGCAAGTTCCACTCTGATGTTGTCGCCCGCATCGACGACGGTGACCTCGAGCGGTACGCCCATCGCCGCGACGGTCTGTTTCGTGAACTCACGAACGCGCTCGTGCAGCTCCATTACTTCCGCTCCTTCAGTGCCTGGTCGGTCTTGCCGCCGCCCACGTTCTTCACCCGGCGTTCGGCCGGCGGCCTGGCGCCGCTGGGCTTCGTCGGACCGATCAGCCGGTTGGTCAGCACCTGCTGCCCGATCGCCCACAGGTTGCTCGTCGTCCAGTAGAGGACAAGGCCGCTCGGCGCCCAGAGGAAGAACGACATCATGACAAGCGGCATGAACATCATCATCTTCTGCTGCATCGGGTCGGCCGTCGTGGGGGTCATCTTCGTCTGCACGAACTGTGTGATGCCCATCAGGACTGGAGTGATGAACAGCGGATCGTGCACCGACAGGTCGTGAATCCATCCGGCGAACGGCGCGCCGCGGAGCTCGATCGCCACCGAGAGCATCGAGTAGAACGCGAACAGGACCGGCAGCGTCAACAGCATCGGGACGCAGCCGCTGGCGGGATTCACGCCTCGCTCACGATAGAGACTCATGAGCTCGGTGTTCATCTTCTGTTTTGACGGGTCCGTCATCTTCAGGTTCGCATAGCGACCCTGGATCGCCTTCACCTCCGGCTGGATCTCCTGCATCCGCCGCATCGACACCACGCTTTTGTGACGCAGCGGGAACATCGCGACGTTGATGAGAATCGTGAGGAGGATGATCGACCAGCCGTAGTTCCCAACGTAGCTGTCCACCCACTTCAACGCGCGGAGCAGCGGCACCACGAGCCAGGCGAAATATCCGAAATGAATCGAACGGACGAGATCGCGATCGACCGCCGCGAGCACATCGAAGTCTTTCGGTCCCAGGAAGAACCGTGCTTTCGAGGGCGCCGGGGTGTACCGAGCCGACCAGTTGATGAAATGCGCCACGGTCCCCGCTGGAGAGTCGAGCGGCACGTCGAGCGCGCGATACTCCACACGCATCAGCCGTCCCCCGGGGACGGCCACGGCGAGAAAGTAGTGATCGTCCACCCCGGCGAAGCCGATCGCGCCTTCCTGCACGGCGTTCTCTGAAACATCGCTCGCTGCGATGCGGGAGACGCTGCCGTCGCGGTAAAAGATCGGCTGGGACGGAGGGCTGTACGTGCCCATGGCCGAGGCCGTCACGACACCGCTGCCGATCCCGGGGCCCCATTGAATTGTGGGGACGAGCTCCTGGCCTGACTGCGAGACGCTGGCGGAAAAATCAATCACGTATGGCGAGTCCGCCGTGAAGAGGAATTCCTTTCGGGCTGTCAGACCACTCGCATCCTGGTAGTCAAACGCGAGCGTCGCGGATCCGGACGTAACCTGCAGGGTGTCCGCGCTGGGCTTGAAGAGGGCCTGCGCGAGCGTCGCGCTTATGGCGGCGTCTGGCACCGAGAGCGTGAACGGACGGGGCGTGCCGGGCGGAACAGTGTGCGGAACGAGTTCCAGCGGCTCGCGCGCGGCGTCTTGGTATTTCTTGAGACGCCAGCTCTTGAGCGCGCCACCGCGCGTCGTGAACACAGCAAGCACCGACTGATTCTCGAACGTGATGTCGCGGTCGGCGGCGTCCGCGACGACGGGCGTCCCCGCCACCGGCGCGGCCTGCGGCGGGGAAGCGGGACTCGTGGGGCCGGTGGCAGGTTCAGCACTGTCGGGTGCTGTGGCAGGCGACTGCGGCGCGGACGACCCGGCGGGCTTGTCGACTGGCGCAGGGGGCGGAAACAGCGCCTGGTAGCCGTACAGCACGGCGAAGGACAACGCGACCGCGAGCAGAACCCGTTTTTCCATTGAACTGTATTTATCGAGATCCGGGGCGTCTTGCGGGAACCCGGTCGAGGCCATGGCCGCCAAACGGATGACATCTCGCCAGCCGCGCCGCCGCCAGCACGGACCCGCGAACCACGCCGAACCGGGTCACCGCTTCCGCTGCGTAGTCCGAACAGGACGGCAAAAAACGGCAAGAGCCCGCAAATATAGGAGAAATAAGGATTTTGTACAAGCGCAAAACGGCCAGGGCGGCACGCTGCGCGAATGAAAGTTCAGCGGACGGCATCGGAAGGCACGGGGAGTCGGGCGGCGCACCGCGCGAATGTCCCGCGAAAATCCAACTCGAGGCTGGAGTAGGCGGCTTCAAATAGTTCTCGCCGCGGAATGACGACCACGTCGACGCCCTGCCGAACCGGCCACGATCTAGTTTTGCGGAACACCTGTCGTATCAAACGTTTCGCGCGATTTCTCCTCACCGCGTCTCCCAGCTTGCGAGAGGCTACGATTCCCAGCCTCGGGGCACCGGTGTCGTTCGGCGCCACCAGTACCGTGAGGTAGCGACCCTTCGCGCGTAGCGATAAATCAAATACACGCTGGAATTCGCCGCGGCGCCTGACCCGGCTGGCTTTCGTGAAGCGCTCGGACGGCATGGCGTTCTTCGCGGAGCCGGGCCCCGCGCGTGTGATCTACGAGGAGGAAACCGTGAGGCGCTTGCGCCCCTTCGCACGCCGCCGCTTGAGTACGAGGCGACCGTTTTTCGTGGCCATGCGCACCAGGAACCCGTGCGTGCGCCTGCGGCGCCGGCGGTTTGGCTGGAAAGTAACACTCATTGTCGGATCCCCATGCGGCGAAATATATCAGCGGAGAAACTTAGATAGTAACCAAGCGGCCCGAAGACTGTCAATCATTCGCGCGGCGGTCGCGGCTGTTGTCGGGCGTCCGAACCGTGTGTTACAGTCGCGTCCCTTGCGCAAGGTCGTAGGGGCTCCCCCCGAAGTTTTCCACAACTGTGGAAAAAAATGTGGAAAAGCGCAGGTTTTCAGGTTGTGCTGGGCTATTGGTGTTGTGATGAGGGCGTTCTCGACAGGGCGAAGGTGTGAAATAGGCCTGTTTTAGCGTATTTGTCGGCCAATCACTGCGAATACGCGGGTCTTCCATGCCAGTCTGTGGGCGAAAGTTCGAAAAATACCTTAAATTTTGGCCACAGGCGTGCAAATGACCGGCAGCAGTATCTGGGATCAGGTCCTCGCCCGCATCGAGACAAAGGTCAATCGTCACATTTTCTACACCTGGTTCAAGCCCACAACCTTCGTAGCGGACGAGGGATCGACGCTGCGCATACGGGTGCCGAATGGCCTGTTCCGCGACTGGCTGACGAAGCATTACGCCGCGGTCCTCAACGAAGCTCTCGCAGAAGTCGAACGTCAAGGGACGGCCATCGTCTTTTTCACGGATACCTCCGAACCTGTTGACGCGGCGCGCCGCGCCGCCCCGGCGGCCGCTGCGGCGGATCCGGAGCCGGAATCTCCATCCGACACCAGCGAGACACCCGTGGGCGGCCTGGCGCCCCGATACTCGTTCGATTCGTTTATCGTCGGTTCGTCGAATCAGTTCGCGCACGCCGCGTGTCGCGCGGTCGCGGAAGCGCCGTCGCGTTCGTACACCCCGTTGTTCATTTACGGGGGGGTAGGGCTGGGCAAGACGCATCTGATGCACGCCATCGGGCACTACGTCCTCAGCCACCTGAAGACGCTCAAGCTGACGTATATCTCGTCGGAGCGTTTCATGAACGAGATGATCAACGCGGTCCGCTACGATCGTGTGCTGGATTTTCGCGAACGGTATCGGAGTGTGGACGTGCTGCTGGTGGACGACGTCCAGTTCCTCGCCGGCAAGGAGGGCACACAGACCGAGTTCTTTCACACGTTCAACGCCCTGTACGATTCGCAGAAACAGATTGTCATCAGCAGCGACCGACCGCCGCACGAGATTCCGCAACTCGAAGAGCGCCTGCGATCGCGTTTCGAGTGGGGCCTCATCGCCGACATTCAACCTCCTGATTTGGAAACGAAGGTGGCGATTCTCAAGAAGAAGGCGGAAAACGAAGGGGTGCCGCTGCCCGACAACGTCGCGATCTACATCGCGGGAAAGATTAAATCCAACATCCGCGAGCTCGAGGGTTCCCTGATCCGGCTGGTCGCGTTCGCGTCGCTGACGGGCCGTGAAATCTCGCTCGCGCTCGCCCAGGACGTGCTGCGCAACATCTTGCAACACGACGAG
Organism: Acidobacteriota bacterium; assembly: GCA_031404215.1. Classification (GTDB taxonomy): domain Bacteria; phylum Acidobacteriota; class Vicinamibacteria; order Vicinamibacterales; family 2-12-FULL-66-21; genus JALZOC01. Next base: position 13,771 of record JANNHC010000696.1, on the reverse strand, counting down.
CGGGCGGTGACGATCGAAGGGATTCAAAAGTTCGTGTCGGATTACTACCAGCTCAAGCATGGTGAGCTGAAATCGCGCAATAACTCGAAATCGATTGCGATGCCGCGTCAAATCGCAATGTATTTATGCAAATCGCTGACGAACGCGTCGCTTCCCGAGATTGGAAGAAGCTTCGGCGGAAAACACCATTCGACCGTGATTCACTCCATTCGAAAAATCGAAAATCTCCGGACGCGCGACGGGAATTTCAACACACTTATCAACACCTTCCTGGAATCATTCCGTTAGCAATTACCCCCGAGCGGGCCGTTTTCCACAGGGCGTTCGGGAAAGGGCCTGCGGACCAATTGTGCTTCGAATGGGTGGGCTCATTTATCCACCGGAGGCTACCAGAAAACCCTCCGTGATACCGGCGTCATGTCCACAGCCTAAATAGCAGAACTGCAAGGGGTAAACGTCCCTTTTCTTGTTTTCAACAGCACATCTTTACTGTTATAATTCTTTGTTTCCTGATCTCCCTCTACATTGAAGGGATCAGCGCGCCTTCGACCGAGTATGCGTGGCGCCTTTCCCGAGGTCATCACCGACATGGAGCTTGTCGTACGCAAGGCTGACCTGCTGCGAGAACTGCAGCTGTTCCAAGGCATCGTTGAACGCAAGAACACAATCCCTATCCTCGCGAACGTGCTGATGGAAACCGACGGGGACCATGTGCGGTTGCTCGCGACCGATCTCGAAGTCGGATTGCGCAGCCGCTGCCAGGCGTCGGTCGAGAAGAGCGGATCGCTCACGCTGCCGGCCAAGAAGCTCTACGAGATCATCAAGGCGCTTCCCGAGACCGACGTGCGCATCGAGGAAGACAAGAGCGGCGTGAAGGTGGCGGCCGATCGATTCGACTCGAGGATGCAGACGCTGCCGCGTGAAGACTTCCCGACGCTGCCTGACGGCACCGGCGTGTACACCGCGTCGTTTCCGCGCGACTTGTTGAAACACATGATCGCGAAGACGCAGTTCGCGATCACGGGAGAAGACACCCGGTATTTCCTGAATGGCGCGCTGTTCATCCAGCGGCCCGATTCGATGAGCCTGGTCTCGACGGACGGCCACCGCCTCGCGCTGATAACGGTTCCGCGCGACACGGGCAAGGGCAAGGCGAAGCCGCCGGAGGAAGAACGGGTGATCCTGCCGAGGAAGACATTGTTGGAGCTCGGCCGGCTGCTGTCCGAAGGCGAGGGGGACATTCAATACGAACGTGGTGAAAACCACCTGTTCTTCGAGGTCGGCGGGCGTCTGCTGATCTCTCGGATGATCGACGGTCAGTTCCCCGCGTTCGAACGTGTGATCCCGAAGGGCAACGACAAGCGCGTGGAATTCGATCGCGATCGGCTCACGAGCGCCGTCAAACGGGTTGCGCTGCTTTCAAACGAACGCTCGCGCGCGGTGAAGTTCCAGATGGACAAAGGGAAGGTCGAGATCGCCTCGAGCAGCCCGGAGTTCGGAGAAGCGAAAGAAGTCCTGATGGTCGAGTACACGGCGGCGCCCGTCACCATCTGCTTCAATGCGCAGTATGTGCTCGATTTCTTGAGTGTCGTTGAAACCGACTCGGTCGCCCTCGAGTTCAAGGACGAGATGAGCCAGGCTGTGATGAAACCCATCGGCGCGGAGGGGTACGACTACACCTACGTGATCATGCCGATGAGGGTCTGAACCAACACATTTTCATTTAATGTCTGACTTGGAACCCCAGAAAGACGAGCAGCGGTCCGCCGCCGCCGTGCCGGAGGCGCGCACCGACGCGGTGCCCGCTTCCCCGTCCGTCCCCGAGTCGCCCGAGAACGGAAATGACTCCGGCGCGTCGGACGACTATGGCGCCGACAAGATCAAGGTCCTCGAAGGCCTCGAGGCGGTGCGCAAGCGGCCGGCGATGTATATCGGATCCACCGGTGCGTCCGGGCTGCACCATCTTGTCTATGAAGTCGTCGACAACTCGATCGACGAGGCGCTGGCCGGCCATTGCGACCAGGTGAACGTCACATTGCACATCGACCACTCTGTCACGGTGGTCGACAACGGCCGCGGCATTCCAGTCGATCAGCACACGAGCGGCAAGTCGGCTGCAGAAGTCGTGCTGACGGTGCTCCACGCAGGCGGCAAGTTCGACAACGACAGCTACAAGGTGTCGGGCGGGCTGCATGGCGTCGGTGTCTCGGTCGTCAACGCGCTGTCGGAAACGCTGGACCTGGAAATCTGGCGCAACGGCCAGGTCTACACCCAAAGCTACGAGCGCGGCGCACCGGTGGCCGATATCGAGGTCACCGGCACGACCAAGAAACGCGGCACCAAGATCACGTTCAAGCCGGACTCCCAGATTTTCGAAACGACGGAGTACACCTTCGACACGCTGGCACAGCGGCTGCGCGAGCTGGCCTTCCTGAACGGCGGCGTCACCATCACGCTCGACGACGAGCGAGACGGGAAGGCCCATAAGTTCCTGTACGAAGGCGGCATCATCTCGTTCGTCGAGTACCTCAACCAGAACAAGGCGGTCGTCAACGACAAGCCGATCTACATGCACGGCGAAAAGGACGGCATCGACGTCGAAATCGCCCTGCAGTGGAACGACGGCTACGCGGAAACGGTGTACTCGTTCGCGAACAACATCAACACCCACGAAGGCGGAACGCACCTATCCGGCTTCCGCTCGGCGTTGACGCGAACGTTCAATTTCTACGCGGGCAAGAACAACCTCACGAAGGATTTGAAGGACGCCAACATCGGCGGCGACGACATCCGTGAGGGGCTGATCGCCGTCGTCAGCGTCAAGATTCCCAGGCCGCAGTTCGAAGGGCAGACGAAGACGAAGCTCGGGAACACCGAAGTCAAGGGGATCGTTGAAGCCATTCTCAACGACAAGCTCGGCGCCTACCTGGAGCAGAATCCAACGGTGGCCAAGCGCGTCGTGGCGAAGGCGGTTGACGCGGCCCGGGCGCGCGAGGCCGCCCGCAAGGCTCGGGATCTCGTCCGCCGCAAGGGAGCGCTCGACAACAGCACGCTGCCCGGCAAGCTCGCCGACTGCCAGGAGCGCGATCCCGCCCTGAGCGAAATCTACATCGTCGAAGGCGAGTCGGCCGGCGGGTCGGCGAAACAGGGCCGCGATCGGCGCTTCCAGGCGATTCTGCCGATCAAGGGAAAAATCCTCAACGTCGAAAAGGCGCGTTTCGACAAGATGCTCGGAAGCGACGAGATCAAGACCATGATCGCGGCGCTCGGGTGCGGCATCGGCGCCGAGGATTTCGATGCCGACAAGACGCGGTATCACCGAATCATCATCATGACGGACGCGGACGTCGACGGTTCGCACATCCGGACGCTCCTGCTGACGTTCTTCTACCGGCAGATGCGGCCGCTGGTTGAGCGCGGGTACATCTACATCGCACAGCCCCCGTTGTTCCGCGCCAAGCGCGGCCGGACGGAAGTGTTCATACGCGACGAACGCGCGCTCGAGACATGGCTCATCAAGCGCGCCGTGGAATCGCGCGTGGTGGTGCTACCCGACGGGACGGAGATGAGCGGCGAGCAGCTCGAGCACCGGATCGAGAAACTCATCGCGTTCCGCAAGTATCTGCAGATCGTGGAGCGGCGGGGTCCGTCGCGAGATGTCGTGACCGCGCTCCTCGAGCGGGACGCCAGGGACAAAGGGTTCTTCGCGGACAGTGCGCGAGTCGAATCGCTGGCCCAGGCGCTGACCGGTCCCACCCGCACAGCGACGGTGCAGCCAGATGAAGAGCACCAGGCGTTTGCTCTCGCGATCGAGGATCGCGCCGGTGGGTACCCGCGGCACCACCGGGTCGACCAGGACTTCGTCACGACCGGGGAGTTCCGGACCCTGGCGTCCAGCTACCAGGACGTCAAGGGCATCCGCGGGCCGATGATTGTCAAGACGGCTGCGTCGGCTGAAGTGGAGGAGGCCGTCCCCGAGGAGACTGGGACGGCGAGTGCAGACGACACCGCGATCGGCGGCGCGCCGATCGACGCGGCCACGAAGCTCGCCGCGGACCCGAAGCCGCTCGACGCGGCGACCGGTTCCAAACCGCCACGCTCGGCACGCGATGCGGAAGTGCGCGTCGAGTCGCTCGACGAACTCGTCGAGTTCTTCACCGCCGCCGGCAAGAAGGGCGTCGCGATCAACCGCTACAAGGGCCGCGGCGAGATGACCCCGGACACCCTGTGGGCGACAACGATGAACCCCGAGTCGCGAACGCTCGCCCAGGTGCGCGCCGAAGACCACATGGAAGCGGACCTGATGTTCACCACCCTGATGGGCGACCAGGTCGAGCCGCGCAGGAAGTTCATCGAAGACAATGCACTCGACGTGAAGAATCTGGATATCTAGACCCGGCAGAAGCTCGCAGAACCGGGCAGAACCTCGCAGAACCTTGTTGACATGACCGACATTTCCCTCCACCGCTTCCCCGTCAACATCGAAGACGAGATGAAGCGCTCGTACATGGATTACGCCATGAGCGTAATCATCGGGCGGGCGCTTCCGGACGTGCGCGACGGGCTCAAGCCGGCGCACCGGCGCGTGCTCTACGCGATGCGGGCGATGGGCCTCGCGTCCAACCGGCCGTACCGCAAGTGCGCGAAGATCGTCGGCGAGGTTATCGGCAATTTTCACCCGCACGGCGACGCCCCGGCCTACGACACGCTCGTCCGCCTCGCGCAGGACTTCAACATGCGATATCTCCTGGTCGACGGCCAGGGGAATTTCGGATCCGTTGACGGCGATCCCCCCGCGGCCTATCGTTACACCGAAGCGCGCCTCGAGGCCCTGGCCGAAGAAATGATGGGGGACCTCGACAAGGAAACCGTCGACTTCGTCCCCAACTTCGACGAGACGACCGAAGAGCCGACCGTTCTCCCGACGACGTTCCCGAACCTGCTGGTCAATGGATCCACGGGAATCGCCGTCGGCATGGCGACCAATATCCCGCCCCACTGCATGCGTGAAGTGATCGACGGCGTCATGGCCGTGATCGAGCAGCGGGGGCAGTCGCGCGAGGCGCGCCTCAAGGCGGCCCTGAAGACGATCCCCGGTCCCGACTTCCCGACCGGCGGCTTCATCGTCGGCCGTAACGGGATCTTCCAGGCCTACACGACCGGCCGGGGCTCGATCACGCTCCGCGCGAAGTCGGCGACCGAGGAGTCGAAGAAGGGGGACAAGATCTCCATCGTCATCACGGAGATTCCGTACCAGGTCAACAAGAAGAGGCTGCTCGAGAACATCGCGGATCTGGTGCGTGAAAAGACGATCGAGGGCATCTCCGATCTGCGCGACGAATCCGATCGCGACGGCATGCGGATCGTGATCGAGCTGAAGCGCGGCGAGGTGCCGGAAGTCATTCTCAATAATCTCTACAAGCACACGCAGCTGCAGACGACCTTCGGGATCATCATGCTGGCCATTGTCGCCGGCCGGCCGAAGGTGCTGCCGATCGTCGACATCATCGAGCACTTCGTCGAGTTCAGGCGTGAGGTCGTGCGGAGGCGTACCGAGTTCGAGCTCCGCAAGGCTGAGGCGCGCGCCCACATCCTCGAAGGACTGAAGATGGCGCTCGATCACCTCGACGCGGTCATCAAGCTGATTCGCGGTTCGAAGAGCCCCGCCGAAGCCCGCGAAGGCCTGATGACCGAGTTCAAGTTCTCCCAGCTCCAGTCGCAGGCGATCCTCGACATGCAGCTGCAGCGCCTGACCGGACTGGAACGCCAGAAGATCCTCGACGAGCTCACCGGGCTGCTGAAGACCATCGAGCGCCTCCGCGCCATCCTCTCGAGCGAAGAGCTGCTGATGGCTGTCGTGATCAGCGAGCTGAAAGCCATTCGCGACAATTACTCCGACGAGCGCCGGACAGTCATCATCGAAGAGAGCGGGGAGCTCCGGATCGAAGACCTGATCGCCGACGAGGACATGGCGATCACCGTCACCAACACCGGCTACATCAAGCGGACCGCCATTTCGACGTACCGCGCCCAGCGCCGCGGCGGCAAGGGCCGCATCGGCATGCGCACGCGCGAGGAAGATTTCCTCAGCCATCTCTTCGTCGCCTCGACGCACGCGTACATCATGATCTTCACGGATCGCGGCCGCGCGTACTGGCTGAAGGTCCACGAGATTCCGGACGTCGGGCCCGGCGGCAAGGGCAAGGCCATCGCGAACCTGGTGGCAATGGAGGAGGGAGAGCGGATCGCCGCGCTCCTCGCGGTGAAGGAGTTCCCCGAACAGGAAGACCAGCAGTTCGTCGTGATGGGCAGCCGCAAGGGCATCATCAAGAAAACGGATCTCTCGTCGTTCCGGAACCCGCGCGCCGGGGGCATCATCGCGATGGGCGTCGAAGAGGGTGACGCCGTGATTGCCGTCGAGATATCCGACGGCAAAGAGCAGATATTCCTCGGCACGCGGGACGGCATGGCGATCCGTTTCGACGAAACCGACGTGCGGCCGATGGGACGGACCGCGTACGGCGTCCGTGGCATCTCGCTCCGCGACGGTGATGAGGTCGTGGGGATGGAGGTCGTTCGCGAAGGCGGCACGCTGCTGACCGTGGCCCAGAACGGCTACGGCAAACGCACCGAGCTCGACGAGTACCGCGTGCAGTCCCGCGGCGGCGTCGGCATCATCAACATCCAGACGTCCGATCGAAACGGCAAGGTCGTCGGAATCGCTTACGTTCATGAAGACGACGAGCTGATGATCATCAGCCAGCAGGGCATGATTCTGCGCATGCGGGCCGGCGACGTGCGCGCCATCGGGCGCGCGACGCAGGGCGTCCGGATGATTGAGATGGAAGAGGGGGACGCGGTCGTCGCGATCGCGAAGCTCGCCGAGAAGGAAGTCGAAAACGGGGAAGAGGCGCCGCCTGCCGATGACGTCCCGCCGACAGACGACGCCCCGCCGGCGCCGGCGCAGTAGCGCGGAGCTGGCTACGCAGGCTCGAGCTTGGCGTACTTTGCCAGCAGCTTCTTCACCCCGACCAGGTTGAAGCGCACGGTGATCTTCATGTCGTCGTTGTGCTCTTCGACCGACACGATCGTCCCGACGCCAAACTGCGCGTGCCGCACGCGCATGCCGGACCGCAGCCCCGCGGCCCTCTGATCTTCTTCTTCGTACTTGTAGGGCGCGTCCGCTTCCTTGAAGCGCGCGCCCTTGGCCTGGCGGCCGTACGGGTTTGTCCGGAACTCGTAGTGCCCGTGGTTGAACGCCCCCTGGTACGCCGACGCGTAGGTGGGCGTGATGCGTTCGACGAGGTCCGCCGGGATCTCATCGAGAAACCTCGAAGGCTCGGTTGATTGGTACTCGCCGAAGACCCGCCGCCGGGCCGCGCTCGTCAGCACGAGCTGCGACTGCGCGCGCGTCATCCCGACGTAGCACAGGCGCCGTTCCTCTTCGAGTTCCTCTTCGTCCTCGCTCGAGCGCGAGTGGGGGAACAACCCTTCTTCCAGGCCGGCAATCACGACGAGCGGAAACTCCAGTCCCTTTGCCGCGTGCATGGTCATCATCCAGACCCTGGCCTCGCGCGAACCGGATTCCTCGTCCACTTCGGACAGCAGCGACAGACGATCCACGAACCCGCCCAGCGACGCTTCGGGCTCGCGGGTTTCATACTCGCGAGCGGCCGAGACAAGCTCCATCAGGTTTTCCACGCGCTCGTTGGCCTCTTCGGTATTCTCGTCGCGAAGCTCCTTCAGGTACCCGGTCTGATCGAGCATCTTGCCCATCGTGATCGAGACCGTTTCCTGTCGCGCCGCGCCGGCGAGGCCGGCAAGCAGATCACGAAACACGCGCAGCGACGCCGTCGCGCGGGACGCCAGCTTGCCGTCGTCCACGGCGTACACGAGTTTTGCCCACAGCGAGCGGGCCGAGCTGACCTCCTGCAGGCCAGCCGTCAGCAGGGGCGTCGCGTCGTCCAGCACCGCGTTGGGATCGATCGCCTGGAGCGAGTCCATCACGCCCTTGCCAATGCCGCGAGCCGGCACGTTAATCACCCGGCGCAAGCTCACGTCGTCGTGCGGGTTCATGACGAGCTTCAAGTACGCCAGGGCGTCCTTGATTTCCTTCCGCTCGTAGAAGCGGACGCCGCCGATGATCTTGTACGGGATACTTTCGCGCATCAGCGAGTCTTCTATCGCGCGTGACTGCGCGTTCGTGCGATAGAGAATCGCCATCGTGGCGTCCACGTCTTCCAGGCGAAACTGCTTGATCGTGCGTGTAATGAAATCGGCTTCCTCGAGCTCGTCATTGCCACGGAAATACACGATCCGTGCGCCACCCTTGCGATCGGTCCACAGCCGCTTGTCTTTGCGGTTGCGGTTCTGGCTGATGACGGCCGAGGCCGCATCGAGAATCTTCTGGGTCGAGCGGTAGTTCTGCTCGAGGCGCACAACCTTGGCCTCGCCGAAGTCCTGCTCGAAGTCGAGGATGTTCCGCAGGTCCGCGCCGCGCCATTTGTAGATCGACTGATCAGGGTCGCCGACGACGGCGATGTTGCGATGCGCTTCGGCGAGTCGCCGGATCAACAGGTACTGGGGCCGATTGGTGTCCTGATATTCGTCCACCATGACGTACTTGAACTTCCGGGAGTAGAACTCCCGGACCTGTTGCGAGTTCTCGAAGAGCTCGACCGTCTTCAGCAGGAGGTCGTCGAAGTCGAGCGCGTTGGCGTCCTTGAGGGCCACCACGTATCGCTCGTAGATCTTCGCAATCTGCTCATCGCGGATGTTCCACGTCGCGCGCAGGGTCTCGGGCCCTTCCATTCGATTCTTGGCCTGGCTGATGCGTGAGAGCGCCATGCGCGGCGGCACCAGCTTGTCGTCGATGCCCAGCTCGCGCTGCGACTGCTTTACGACAGCCACCTGGTCGGAGGAGTCGTAGATGACGAAGTCCCGCGACAGGCCGATCTTCGGCGCCTCCCGGCGCAACAGCCGGGCACAGAGCGAGTGGAACGTGGACAGCCACACGCCGCCCGCCGTCGCCCCGATGAGCGACTCGACCCGCTCGCGCATTTCCTGCGACGCCTTGTTGGTGAAGGTGACGGCGAGCACCTCGTCCGGGCTGGCATGGCCATCACCGATCAGGTAGGCGATGCGAAATGTGATGACGCGCGTCTTTCCAGATCCCGCACCCGCGAGGATCAGCAACGGTCCATCACGATGCAGCACCGCCTCGCGTTGTTCAGGATTCAGCTTGTCGAGGAAGTTCATGGAAGAACCTGATTATATCGGCAGTCGGGGCCGTGCGTTTCCCTTCCGTGAACGGGGTTCCGGTTTTCCTCGCGATCGTGTAGTACCATCCCGTCCTGTCCATGTCCGCTACGCTCCTGAAGAAAGTCTGGGACGCGCATACCGTCCGCAAACTGCCGAACGGGCAGACCCAGCTGTTTGTCGGCCTGCATCTGATTCACGAGGTCACGACGCCGCAGGCGTTTGACATGCTGCGCGCGCGCGGGTGGTGCGTTCGCTTTCCCGATCGCACGATCGCGACGGTCGATCACATCGTGCCGACGCAGGATCAGCGGCGGCCGTTTCTGGACTTGATGGCCGAGGACATGTTCGCGGCGCTCGAGCGCAACTGCCTCGAGGCAGGGGTGCGACTGTTCGACATGTCCACTGGATCGCAGGGCATCGTCCACGTGATCGGACCGGAGCTGGGGCTGACCCAGCCCGGCATGACCATCGCGTGCGGCGACAGTCATACCTCCACCCACGGCGCGTTCGGGGCGGTCGCTTTCGGCATCGGCACATCGCAGGTCCGCGATGTGCTCGCGTCACAGTGTCTCGCGCTGGATCCGCTGAAGGTGCGCCGCATCCGCGTCACCGGTCGGCCCGGCCGCGGCGTGTACGCGAAAGACGTCATCCTCGGGATCATCAGGCGGCTGGGCGTGAACGGCGGCGTCGGGTACGCGTACGAGTATGCGGGCGACACAATCGAATCGATGTCGATGGACGAGCGGATGACGATCTGCAACATGTCGATCGAAGGCGGCGCGCGTGTCGGCTACGTGAACCCGGACCAGGTCACATACGACTACCTTCGCGGCCGGCGCTTTGCGCCTGACGGCGACGCGTTCGAGGCCGCGTGCCGCTGGTGGAGCAGCATGGCATCAGACCCGGACGCGGTTTACGATGACGAGGTCGAGATCGACGCGGCCTCGATCAGGCCGACGGTTACGTGGGGCATCAATCCCGGGCAGTCGGTCTACGTCGATGAATTGCTTCCGAGCCCGGCTGACGCCGAAGGGTCCGACCGGGCTGCGATCGGCGAGGCGCTCGACTTCATGGGGTTCGCCGCCGGCAGCCATATCCGAGGTACGCGGATCGACGTCGCGTTCGTGGGCTCCTGCACCAATGCGCGCCTGTCGGATCTGCGCGAGGCCGCGCGGGTGATTCGCGGGCGGCACGTCGCGCCGCACGTGCGTGCCCTCGTGGTGCCAGGATCCCAGCTCGTGAGGCTCGCGGCGGAGCGCGAGGGACTCGACCGCGTCTTCATCGATGCCGGCTTCGACTGGCGCGGCGCCGGCTGCTCGATGTGCCTCGCGATGAACCCGGACAAGCTCGAAGGGCGCGAGATCTGCGCCTCCTCGTCGAATCGGAATTTCAAGGGTCGGCAGGGGAGTCCCACCGGGCGCACCCTGCTCATGAGCCCGGCGATGGTGGCGGCGGCAGCGGTTGCCGGAGAAGTCGTGGACGTCAGGGACCTCACGGATGGCGATTGAAAAGATTCGTCAGATCGCCGGACGCGCGTTGCCCCTGCCGGGCGACAACATCGACACCGATCGAATCATTCCCGCGCGTTTCCTCCGATCCATCACGTTCGAAGGACTCGAGACGCACCTCTTCGAGGACGATCGGAAGCAGCTCGAGGCCGCCGGGCAGGTGCATCCCACGGCGGATCCCACGTACACGGGCGCGTCGATTCTGCTGGTGAACGCGAACTTCGGATGCGGCTCATCGAGAGAGCACGCACCACAGGCCATTCGCCGCAGCGGTATCCGCGCGGTCGTCGGCGAATCCTTTTCCGAGATCTTTTTCGGAAACTCCGTGGCCCTCGGCATGCCGTGCGCGACCGCGGATGCGGTCACGATCGCCGCGTTGATACGTGCGGTCGAAGGCAATCCCGCGATGCAGGTGGCCGTCGATCTGGAGCGGATGCTGGTCGCCGCCGGCGAGGCGACATACATCGTGACTCTTCCGCCCGGCGCGCGCGAGTCGTTCCTCGAGGGCACGTGGGACGCGACCGGGCTCCTCCTCGACAGGTTCGACGAAGTGGAAGCGGTCGCCAAACGTCTGCCGTACGTCTCAGGGTGGGGATGAGACGTGCTCACTCCGCGATCTCGGGTCCTCCCCGCGCCAGCTCGAGAAATGCCGAAGCCGCGCGCGACAATTCTCCGGACTTCCGAAATACAAACCTGACCGAACGCGGAGAGCTGAGCTCCGGCACCTTGACCGCGACGAGATGCCCCCGCGCGATTTCGCTGAGCGCGCAGCGTCGCGGCAGGACCGCGACACCGAGCCCCATCTCCACCGCTCGCTTGATGCCATCCAGGCTGGGGAGCGCGATTTGAATGTTGATGGTCGCGTGACGCCGCTCGTACACCCGCAGCACGTGGTCGCGCGCAGGCGACGGATCGTTGTGGGCGATCACCGTCTCACGCCCCACCTCCTCGATGGTGACGCGCTTCTTCGTCGCCAGCCGGTGCTTGGGATTCGCCAGCATCACCAGTTCATCGCCGCCGAGCGACACCCACTGCAGTCCCTTGTCCGGCGGCTGAAATGTCAGGACGCCGAAGTCCAGGCTGCGCTCGAGCAGCTCTGTCGCAATCTGTCGCGACGCCACGCGGCGCACCTCCACGCGCGCATGCGGATGTTCCCGGGTAAAGCGCTCGATAATCGGGAGGAGGGAGTGCACAGCCGCTTCGTTGGCGCCGATCACGACGCGGCCGCGCCGCACCTGCTGGAGCTCCCGCACGGCCGCTTCAGCCTCGGCGGCAAATCTCAGAAGGCGCGTGGCGTGCTCCTGGAGCAGGACCCCCGCCTCCGTGAGGGCGCCGTTGCGTGACGTCCGGTCGAACAGCTTGTCGCCAAGCTCGTCTTCCAGGCGCCGGATCGCCTGGCTGATGGCCGGCTGCGTCCGGTGCAGCCGCTTGGCGGCCTTGGAGAAGCTGCGATCCGACGCGACCGCGATGAACGCATTCAGGTCCTGCAGCTGCATTTCAGCATCATAAGTAAATTTGATATAAAGTCAAAAACTATAAATTGGACGCGCGGTGCCCCTCCGGGTACTACTGTCAATCGGAGGACTGATGTCTGCCAACCGCCTTACGATCTTCGATACGACCCTGCGCGACGGGGAACAAGCCCCGGGCTTCTCCATGCGCATCGACGAGAAGCTGAAGCTCGCGCGGCAGCTGGCGACGCTGGGCGTGGACATCATCGAAGCGGGATTCCCGATCGCGTCCGAGGCCGATGCGGAAGCGGTCCGTACTATTTCCGCCCAGATCCAGGGCCCGGTGATTGCCGGCCTGGCGCGGTGCAGCCAGAACGACATCGACCGGGCGGGCGAGGCGCTCACCGCGGCCCCGCGACGGCGTATTCACGTGTTTATCGCCACCTCGGACCTGCATCTCGAGCGCAAGCTCCGCATGACGCGTGAAGCGTGCCTCGACGCCGCCGTGGCGGCCATCCACCGCGCGCGCCGCTATACAGACGACGTGCAGTTTTCAGCCGAGGATGCGACGCGCAGCGATCCCGACTTCCTGTGCCGGGTGATTCAGGAGGTGATCTCCGCCGGCTGCACGACGGTCAACCTGCCCGACACCGTCGGCTACTCGACGCCGGACGAAATCGGCGCGTTCTTCCGGTCGATCCTGGGCCGTGTCCCCAACGCCGGGCACGCCACCTTCAGCGCCCATTGCCACGACGACCTCGGGCTGGCCGTCGCGAACACGCTGGCGGCGGTGTCCGCCGGCGCCCGGCAGGTCGAGTGCACGGTGAACGGCATCGGCGAGCGCGCCGGCAACGCCTCGCTCGAGGAAATCGTCATGGCCACCCGCGTGCGTTCCGACTTGCTCCCGTTTACGACCGCCATCAATCCGAGCGAAATCTACCCGTCGAGCCAGATGCTGACGGCAGTCACCGGCGAGGCCGTGCAGGCGAACAAGGCGATTGTCGGCCGCAACGCCTTCGCGCACGAGGCGGGCATCCATCAGGACGGCATGCTGAAGGATCGACGCACGTACGAAATCATGCGACCCGAGGAAGTCGGCGTGCCGCAGGCCACGCTCGTGCTCGGCAGGCATTCCGGCCGACACGCGGTACAGCGCCGCTGCGAGCAGCTCGGCTTCGCCCTCGAGCGCCACGAAGTTGAAACGGTGTACTGGGCGATCATGTCCATTGCCGACCGCGAGAAAGTCGTCAACGACCGCGATCTCGCCGACGTCGTCGGCCGCCTCCGGGGCCGCCGCCCCACCGCCGGTACACCCGCCAGCGTCGCTGACTTCAGCGGAACGCCCGCCGAAGTTGGATACGGACATGGCGTTTAGACAGGGTTCTACCCGGTTCTCCTAGGATCTGCCGGGTTCCTTCGGGTTCGTCGACCGCGTTGAGCGCCACGAAACTTGAAGAACGCTGCGGAACCCTGCAGGACCCCGTAGCACTCATTTCAGGAATGCAGGCATCAATTCTTCTACTGCCCGGCGACGGCATCGGTCCCGAGGTG
>JANNHC010000695.1:0-1557 GCA_031404215.1 Acidobacteriota bacterium | reverse complement strand
CATCATGAGCGCATCGGGCTCGCGGTGGGATGTCCGGGGAGGCGTGACGGACGGATCGCCCACCCGATCGCGCAGCGTCCTCAGCCGATCGAAAGCGCCGGCGGCGGCGCAGGCGGTCTTTGGCGGGGGGGTGACGCCGATGCCAGGCCTTCGCTTCGGCGCGGGCGTCGCGCACGGGCGCTACCGGGTGAATGCCACGCGGCCGCGGAGCGCCACGATTCCTGACGACAGCTACGGAGGGGAGTTCGCGTACGTCGCGCAAGCGGGGACGAGGCTCCCTGACAGGCGCGTGACGGTTTTCAACGTCGAGGGGGAGTTCGCGATCGGCTACACGCGCCTCAGCGGTGAGTGGATCGCCGACCGGTTCGATACAAGGATCTCGCCGGCGGTCGCACGCGGCTTCAACCTGCTGGCTGTGCGCACGCTCACACCGCGGTGGTTCGCCGCGGGACGCGCGGTGCGCGTGTCGTCGCCCGTGCTGACGGGAGCCGCGCCGGTCCGGCGCACCGCGACCAGCGCAGAGGCGACGCTCGGTTACCGCCTGACGCCGACGGTCACGCTACGCGGCGGGTACCAGGGTTCGACGTCATTCAAGCGCCCGGCGTGGCAGCACGAAGCCGCGGTGTCGGCCGTGTGGTCGCAGCGCTGGTGGTAGGAGCGAAAGTTCCCCTCTCTTGACACTCGCCCGCACTGGATCCATGCTGTTTATGTTCACCAGAAACCGCGTGGACGTGTTGCGCGGCCAAGGTGAGCCAATCGCCTTCCCTTCAGGAGGCAACATGGACACGCCACCGGGCTAAGCAGGGGTGGCACGGGGTTCTGCCGTACCAATCGCCACGCGGCTTGCGGATAGTCATCCGGGCGCGTGACCTCACCAACAAGCGCGACGGAACCCCGCGCAACCTCCCCTCGCTCCTTCTTCCAGTTCTTCCAGCCATTCCTCTTTTTCCATCCATTCCTGGCCGTCCGAACCTCTTCAGCTTGCGCACAGCCCACCGAGTGCGGGACAGTAAGGCCATGCGTAGCGGAACCTGTCTGACGATCAAGGGCGACCTGACGGCTGCTGAAGACTTGATGATTGAGGGAACGTTCGAGGGCACGATTGATTTGCAGGGTCATGGGCTCGTCACGGGCGCGGGCTCGCTCGTGCGCGCCACGGTGACCGCGCGGACGGTGACGGTCAATGGCCGCATGGAGGGCCACATCACGGCGGACATCGTGGACATCGGGCCGACGGCGGCCGTGGAAGCGAATATCATAGCCCGGCAACTCGCGCTCGAGGACGGAGCCCGGTTCAACGGCGCGGTGAACACCGAGCGCGCCCGCGCGGCCGGCAACGTCGCGCGCCATCGGGTGCGATCGGCCTAGCCTCGGCGTCAGGGGCCCGGGCGGCTACAACCCTTTGGAGATTCCGTCGTGACCCAGGCTCTCGACAAGCGAGGAGTCCCGGGGTCAGCGCGGCTCGTTCAATTCGTACCTGCGGGACAATGGACGGTCGGCGTTTCCGGGCCGGGTCAGCGAGCGGTGGCTTGCCTGCCGAGATCCCGGCATGGACGG
>JANNHC010000694.1:0-3261 GCA_031404215.1 Acidobacteriota bacterium | reverse complement strand
TGGCCACTCAGGAACATCGCCGGTCACGGCGTTTCCGCCAAATGGATTCGGCCTCTACGACATGGGCGGAAACGTGTGGCAGTGGTGCGCCGATTGGTACCGGCCGGACACCTACGCCCCGCGAGCGCAGACCGGAGCGATCGTGCGCAACCCGCAGGGACCGGCCGACAGTTTCGACCCGCAGGAACCGGGCGCTGCCAAACGTGTGCTGCGCGGGGGATCGTATCTCTGCACGGATCAGTACTGCGCGCGCTACCTGGTCGGCAGCCGGGGGAAATCCGAGGTGACAAGCGGGACGTCGAATCTCGGATTCCGCCTGGCGCAATCCGCGTCGCGATAGGAGGTTCCTAACTAGCGGGCGGTGGTTCATGCGGGAGAAGATCTGGCGCGACGGGCTGGCGCGTGACGGATTCTGTGGCACTATGTCGCCTGTATATGCTTAGCGACGGTCGCGCGTCTGTTCTCGCGTCCGCGTGTCTCGCTGCGGCCGTGACCGTGACGGTCGGCGTGCGGGCGCAGGACCAGCCGAGTCGAACGCCCGTCAGCTTCACCCGTGACGTCCTCCCGATCCTTTCCAACAACTGCTTTGCCTGCCACGGTCCGGACGAGCAGCAACGGAAGACGAAGTTCCACTTCGATACCCGTGAGGGCGCGTTTGCGAAGCGCGGCGTGATTGAGCCCGGCAATGCCGCTGAGAGCCTGCTCATCGAGAGGGTCACACATCCCGATCAGAAGCAGCGGATGCCCCCGCTCGAATCCGGACACACGCTGACGGACCAGCAGATATCTGTGTTGCGCCGATGGATCGACTCGGGCGCCGCGTGGGACACGCATTGGGCCTACGCTCCCGCCAAACGGCCGGAGCCGCCGGCGATCATGCGCGCGGGATGGGCGCGCAACCCGATCGATCAGTTCATCCTCGCACGCCTCGAACGTGAAGGGCTTCAGCCATCGCCCGAAGCGGACAAAGAGACGGTGCTGCGTCGCGTGACCTACGACCTCACCGGATTACCCCCGACGCTCGCGGAGGTCGACGCGTTCCTTGCCGACAAGTCGTCGGATGCTTATGAGAAGCGCGTCGACGCGCTGCTGCTGTCACCGCACTACGGCGAACGGATGGCCATGACGTGGCTGGACGCGGCGCGATATGCCGATACGCACGGCTACCACATCGACAACCTTCGCCAGATGTGGCCGTGGCGCGACTGGGTGATTGGTGCGTTCAACCGGAACCTGCCGTTCGACCAGTTCGTGACCGAACAGGTCGCCGGGGATCTGATACCCGACGCCACGCGCGATCAGAAGGTTGCGTCGGGGTTCAACCGCAACCACATGATCAACTTCGAGGGTGGCGCGATTGCCGACGAATACCAGGTCGAGTACGTCGTCGATCGCGTCGAAGCGACGTCGAGCGCGTTCATGGGATTGACGATGGGGTGCGCGCGCTGTCATTCGCACAAGTACGACCCGATCACGCACAAGGAGTTCTATCAGTTCTTCGCGTTCTTCAACTCCGTGCCCGAGAGGGGGCTCGACGGCAGGCTCGGCAACGCGGCCCCGTTGCTGCCGCTTCCCTCGCACGCCCAGCAGACGCGGCTCGACGAGCTCGATGGGGCCATCGAGACGAGAACCGCCGCGCTTGCGGACGCCGTCGTCGAACCGGTTCAGCGCGAGTGGGAGACGACGCTCCCGCCGACGGTGCCTCGCGGCGTTGATGGCTTTGAGGTCGGGGACGACGCGCTGATCGCGCACTACGAGCTCGATGGAAACTTCTCCGATATCTCTGGCCGGTTTCAGCACGGTCGCATGGTCACCGGCGATCCAACCTTCGAAACCGGGCGCGTCGGACGGGCCGTGTCGTTCGATGGAGATACCGAAGTCAGCTTCGGGACAGTCGGCGGGTTCGACCGGGCGGATCGGTTCTCGGCCGCCTTCTGGGTGCGGCCCCGCGGCAATCAGCCGATGCATGTGCTCCAGAGGCTGAACGACGCAAAGGGCCGGCGCGGGTACGAGTGGCGGTTCGACGACATCGTCCTCGTCGGTATTCAGCGATGGGCCGCGCGTCTGACGGTCACGCTTGCTTCTGACGCACCGGCCGGCGCGATCCAGATTCGGACACCTGGGCGGCTCAGGTACGGCGATTGGCATCACGTGGCGCTGACCTACGACGGATCGGGCAAGGCGGCAGGTGTGCGCCTGTATGTGGATGGCGCGCCGGTAGTTGTCGACGTGGTCCGCGACACCCTGGCCGGGCCGCTGGCGCACGATGCCCCGTTGAAGCTCGGGAGCCGGGATCTCGGCCAGCCGTTCGTCGGGCAAATGGACGACTTGCGACTGTACGGCCGCGTGCTCGAGCCCGAGCAGATCACGAATCTCGCGATTCACCATACGACTCACCTGATTCTTTCCGGGGTCTTCGGCAAACGCTCGCCGGCGGAGGCCGCGGAGATTCGCGATTACTTCCTGACGCATGCAGCGCCGCAGGCGCTCCGCACCGCGTCTGCCGAACTGAAGGCGCTCAACAAGGAGAAAGAGGAGTTCGAGAAGGAGATTCCGACCGCGATGGTGATGGCCGAGATGCAGAAGCCGCGCGAGACGTTCGTGCTCGCGCGCGGCGACTATCGCAACCAGACCGCGAAGGTGCAACCCGGTGTTCCGGCGATGCTGCCGCCGCTGCCGAAGGATGCGCCGCTCAATCGCCTCACGCTCGCCCAGTGGCTCGTCGAGCCGAATCATCCGCTCACCGCGCGCGTCGCGGCGAATCGTTTCTGGCAGATGTACTTCGGACACGGCATCGTCAAAACGCAGGAAGATTTCGGTGTGCAGGGGGAGCCGCCCGTCCACCCTGAACTGCTCGACTGGCTCGCCACCGAGTTCGTGCGCACGGGTTGGGATATCCGGGCGATGCAGCGGGCGATCGTGACGTCGGCGACCTACCGTCAATCGTCGACTGTGACACCCGCGTTGCTGGAACGAGATCCGGAGAACCGGCTGCTCGCGCGCGCGCCGCGATTCCGGCTCCAGGCCGAGATGATCCGCGACACCGCGCTCGCGGCGAGCGGGCTGCTCAACGGCCACGTCGGCGGCCCCAGCGTGCTTCCGTATCAACCGAAGGGGCTGTGGGAGGAGATGGCGTTCGGCGAAGGTTACTCCGGGCAGGCGTACGAGCAGAGATCGGCGCCGCCGACGATCCCGCTGGGCAGCGATTCCGAGGTCGTACCGCGTGCCCGGCGGCGCACCTTCTCCAACGCCGACAAGCGC
>JANNHC010000693.1:0-3254 GCA_031404215.1 Acidobacteriota bacterium | reverse complement strand
TTTGCGCCTTGCGTCCTGGCAATTGGCCAATTGGGCATCGCCAGGTGGCTGGACAACGCTTGACGCCCGGCCCCGGTTGACCGTGCTGCGGCCGGGCGCCGGGCGCCTGATGGGCCCTCAGGGCGGTGCGCCGCGCCAGCGCAGACCACCGCCGTTTGCGTGGCGTCCCAGTCGTGCGTGTCGTGTGGCGAGGACTGGAAGTACCACACCATCTTTCCCGTGTCTGCGTTCAACGCCACGATCGACGCCGTATGCAGGTTGGCCCCTTCCCTATTCTTGAAGGCGACGACCGGTTGGGGATTGCCCGTGGTGACGAAGATCAGGTTCAACGCGGGATCGTAGGTGATCGGCTGCCACGTCATGCCGCCGCCGTGCTTGGCCATGTCGAGGTTCGGCCATGTCTCGATGCCTGGTTCGCCCGCGTTCTGCGGCGTGACATACCACCGCCAGATCATCTCGCCGTTCTTCGGATCGCGCGCTTCCAGATAGGCCGGCACATCCAGATCGTCTCCGCTCGGTCCGAGAATCAGTTTGTCCTTCACCACGACGGGCGCAATCGAGCCGAAGTACATCATCTCGAGCGAGCAAATTTCCTTGAACCACTGCTCCTGCCCGGTCTTGATGTCCAGCGAAACGAGATTGCAGTCGGGCGTGACGAAGAACGCCGAGTCGCCGAGCACGGCCATGCCGCGGTTACCGATGTGAGTACCGCCCCGGTTGCGCGTCCACGTGTAGTGCCACAGCTCGCGGCCCGTTCGCGCCTCCACCGCGTAGGCATGATCGGGCGTGGAGAAATACAGAACGCCGTTCACCTGCACAGGCGTGGCCTTCAGTTGGCCGCCACCGGCGAGGTCGTAGATCCACGCCACGCTCAGGTTCTTCACATTCGACGCGTTGATCTTCGTCAGCGTGCTGAACCGCCGGCCCGAGTAGTCGCCGTTGTATGTCGGCCACGAGTCACTCGACGGTTTCTCGATCTGCGCGGTGGTCAACCCTCCCTGTTGCGCAGTCAGAACGCTGGAGAGAAGAAGAACGGGAAGGCTCGCGAGCAGGGACAGTCGCCTCATTTCAATGTCTCCAGGTAGGCCACGACATCATGGATCTGCTTGTCTGTGATGCGGTCGAGCAGATCGACGTGCGCCTGCAGAGGGTTCGTGGTGACAACCTTGGCTCCGGCGCGGGGAACGACCCGTAATGCGCCGTCCGATGGTCGAAGCGTCACGTAGAAGTCGCTTTGCTCGACGAGCACGCCTGAGATCGCTGGACCCGACGAGGGCGTAACGGTGACGGTGATCGCGTTCGGATCGGGTGGAGCCCCCGCGGCGGGTGCGCCCCGGCCGCGACCGCGACCACCCGGACCGGGAAAGAGCATCCGCTGCTGGAGATCGACCGTCGTGTCGAACCGCGAGCGTATGCCGGCAAGGCTGCGTGCGCCGGCGTTATGACACGTCGCGCAGCCGCCCGCCCCGTTGAAATACGCTTCTCCTGCTCTCGCGTCGCCCACAAGAACGTTGCCGGCAATGAAGAACTCCGACCCGCGCATGGTGTCGTTCACGCGCTTGCGCAGGAAATGCGCGAGGGCTACAACCTCGTCGTCCGTAAAGGTCGCGCTGGCTTTCCCACTCTGCGTCGGATGACCCCCCTTGAGGAACGGCCCCACTACGCTGCCTGGCGTGTCCGACCAGCGGTCATAGTTGACCGTTTTCGTTCGGATGATGTTCGGACCCGTCTCGCTGCCTCGCGCCTGCGAGCCGTGGCAGTCGATACAGTGGGTCGCCCAGAGCGCCCGCCCACGATCATGTGACGGAAGATCGACGGCTGGTCCGCCCCGCCTCGCCGGCGGCGCGGGCGCCTGCTCCGCCGCCCCACGGCCTCGCCCGGCGCCGCGTCCACCCGGCGGTTCCTGCGCGCGAACGACAGCGAATGCCAGAAGAACCGCGACCCACACCCGCACCACTGTCCAGTACCGCATGATTCTCATCGCGACCTCCTCAACTCCGGTATCGTGGCCACGAACACCGTTGCGTCGCACCGACGCGCGGTTGCCTGCCTGATCCAATCAGTATCGTGCGCCCCATGTTGTCCTTCTTACAGGAGGTCAGAAGAATCATTCTCAATTTCCTGTGAGTAATCTGATCAATCTCAAAAAAACAAAACGGCCACTCGTCAACCGGGGATCGGTTGTTCGAGTGGCTGATGCCGTTGTGCTTCCACGACGGGTGCGGTGCAGTCCATTACCGAGTGCGTTCGTGCTATCGCGTCCCCGTGGGCGCGGGTGCGCGATACAGCCGAAGCCGTTGAATCGACCACGCGGGCGCCGTGCCGAACGCGGTCTGGGTAATGCGAGCGGCAAGGAACCACGACCCGCGTGTTTCAATAACCTTCTTCATCTTTGCGTCCTCGGAGGGGGAGAGACCGGGGCCGGGTGTTCAGCGGCGCGCCGCTGTCGGAGGGGCGTTGAGCACCGTCCTGCAGTACTCGACGCATTTGCGAACTTCCTTGACGGCGTCCGAGCCTTCAGGAATGGCGTACTCGAGCTCGATCGACGCCGGTATCTTCCACTTGTTCGTGCTCACCATCTGGAGGATCTCCTTGATCGGCGTCTCGCCGGTGCCCCACGCCAGATTGAGCGCGCAGTGTTCAGGAGTCGTCCGATCCTTCAGATGGAAGCTCGAAATCCGGTCGTGATGCTTCTGCAGAAACTGCATCGGGGTTCCGCCGACGTTGCCAGCCGCAACCCAGTGCCCGAAGTCCACGTTCGCCATGTTGCCCTGTGACAGGGCGAATGCCTGGTCGAACGCGGTCATGTTGCCCTGCGCGTGCGTGTGGTAGGCCGCGTAGATCTTCTTCTTCGCCGCGAACTCGCCTATGCGCTTCAGCTGCGCGGCCGCGTTCTCACCAGCCGGCAGTTCGAGCGTCGTGTGCGTGGCGCCGAGGGCCTCTGCCACGTTGAAGATGTACTCGAACTCCTCGTCCGACATGTTCGGATTGAGCGCCTTCCAAGCGTAGATGGACACGCCCGCGTCGTTGTACATCTGGCGCAGCTTCTTGAACGCGTCCATCGAGACCGAGGTGCGCCACTCCTTCAGCTTGCGGGCCTGCTCCTGCTGCGCGGCCTGCTGCTCGGGGGTCATCTCGCCGCGTCCCCGGCCCCCTCCTCCACCGCCCGCTCGAGCCCCACCCGGGCCGGCCCCAGGGGCTCCGCCCGCGTTGGGCAGCGCACAGGTTTCCCCGTTCCACGATCCGGTCGGACC
>JANNHC010000692.1:0-3113 GCA_031404215.1 Acidobacteriota bacterium | reverse complement strand
TGTCCACAGGACGTTCGTGCCCTTCGGGACGTCCCATTCGGTCGGCGTCGGTGTGCCTTCCGCGATGCCCGCCGCCGCGATGCCTCGAAACTGCGGCCAGTCGATCCCCGGCCGCGGCGCCGACGCGGCGCGCATGTGGGGGGCAAGAAGCCCCGCACCGATCGTGAGTACGCAGGACGTGGCGAGAAATGTCATTCGCATGGGTCACTCCCGGGCTGTAATGCGTCGATGCTACACGATGTCGGCGCCCGGGGGGGTGGGAGGATCTCGTTGGCGATCTCTGCGGCGAGGTGTACGTCGCGACGACTCCGAGCCCGCGGTCGGCCCGCTCGGCGCACCATCCCCCGCAACTCTTCGAGGTCGTTATAATGAAAGTTTGCCACGGATGGATAATCACAGCCCGGACGCAACGTTCGGCAGACTCGAGCGCGACCCCGCGGCGCCGGTGGACTTCATCCGTGCGATCGTCGGCCAGGACGTGAAGGCGGGCGGACGTGTGGCCACGCGCTTTCCTCCCGAGCCAAACGGCTACCTCCATATCGGCCACGCCAAGTCGATCTGCTTGAATTTTGGGATCGCCGCTGAGTTCGGGGGTGTGTGCAACCTGCGCTTCGACGACACCAATCCCGCCAAAGAAGATATCGAATACGTCCGATCAATCGAAACCGACGTGAAATGGCTTGGGTTCGAGTGGTCCGGCGAGCCGAAATACGCGTCCGATTACTTCGGGAAGCTGTACGACTACGCCGTGCACCTGATCCGGCACGGCGACGCGTACGTGGACAGCCAGAGCCCGGACGAGATCCGCCACCGGCGCGGCACGCTGACCGAGCCTGGAACGGGCAGCCCGTATCGGGATCGTTCGGCCGAGGAGAACCTCGACTTGTTCTCGCGGATGCGCGCCGGCGAGTTCGAGGACGGCGCGCACGTGCTGCGCGCCCGCATCGACATGGCGTCGCCGAACATCAACATGCGCGACCCCGTGCTCTACCGGATCCGCCGCGAGCATCATCACCGGACCGGCGACGACTGGTTCATTTACCCGATGTACGATTTCGCGCATCCGCCGTCGGACGCGATCGAACAGATCACGCATTCGTTGTGCACTCTCGAGTTCGAGGATCATCGACCGTTGTACGACTGGCTGATCGCGCATCTCCCGGTCCAGGCGCGGCCACAGCAGATCGAGTTTGCGCGCCTGAACCTGACCTACACGGTGATGAGCAAGCGCAAGCTGCTCGAGCTCGTGCAGGAAGGGCACGTGCACGGGTGGGACGATCCCCGCATGCCCACGATTGTCGCGATGCGCCGGCGCGGCTACACGCCGGAAGCCATCCGTGTCTTCTGCGAGCGTATCGGAGTTGCCAAGCGCGAGAACATGGTCGATGTCGCGCTCCTCGAGCACGCGGTGCGCGAGGATCTCAACAAGACCGCGCCGCGCGCCATGGGGGTCCTCAATCCAGTGCGCGTGGTCATCGAAAACTATCCCGCCGGGCAGTCGGAAGCCTTCGAGATGGTGAATAATCCCGAGGACCCGTCGGCCGGGGCCCGCCGCGTGCCGTTCTCGCGGGAAATCCTCATCGAGCGCGACGATTTTCGGGAAGACCCGCCCAAGAAGTTCTTCCGCCTCGCGCCCGGCCGCGAGGTCCGGCTGCGCGGCGCGTATTTCGTGACGTGCACGCAGGTGCTGAAGGACGCGACCGGCCAGATATCGGAACTGCGATGCACGTACGACCCGGCGACTCGCGGCGGGGACGCGCCGGATGGGCGGAAAGTGAAGGCGACCCTGCACTGGGTGTCGGCCATCCATGCGCTCGACGTCGAAGTGCGGCTCTACGATCGTCTCTTCAGCAGCGAGACGCCGGAGGCGACCGGCGACTACCATTCCGATCTCAACCCGTCGTCGCTCACCGTGCTCGATCACGCCAGGGTCGAACCGAGCGTGGCCGACGCGCCTCCGGGAACGAGGTACCAGTTCGAGCGTCTCGGCTACTTCACCGTGGACCCCGACTCCACACCCGGCAAGCTGGTTTTCAACCGCACCGTCACGCTGAAAGACACCTGGGCCAGAATCGAGCAGCGCGGCTGACATGCTGGAGACGGTCTTTCTCGATGCCGGCGGCGTGCTCGTCTATCCCAATTGGACCCGCATCAGCCACGCACTGGCCGCGCGCGGGGTGCTCGTCGACCCCGCGGCGCTTGCGCGCGCGGAACCGGTCGCGAAGCGAACACTCGACAACGGCCAGACAATCAGGGCCACGAACGACGCGGGCCGTGGGTGGTTGTACTTCAACCTGATCTTCGAACACGCGGGCGTAACGTTCAGCCCGGCCGTCGAAGCGGCACTCGCAGAGCTGCACGCCTATCACCAGGAATCGAACCTCTGGGAGTTGGTTCCCCCCAACGTCGTTCCGGCGCTGGCGGCCCTGCGGGCGCGCGGGCTGAACCTGACGGTTGTGTCGAATGCGAACGGGAAGCTGCGAGTGCTGTTTGACAGGCTGGCGCTTGCCGGCTGCGTGGACTGCGTGCTCGACTCACACGACGAAGGGCTCGAGAAGCCGGATCCGCGGTTGTTTGACATCGCGCTCGAGCGGAGTGGCGCCCGCCGCGACACGACGATCCACGTCGGCGATCTCTACCACGTGGACGTCGAAGGGGCACGCGCCGCGGGCTTGCGCGGCGTTCTCCTCGACGAAGCCGGTCTCTATCCAGGCGTAGACTGTCCGCGCGTGCAATCGCTCGACGCGCTGGTAGACCTGATCGCGGCCGGAGCCTTCGACTAGCCCACGAGCCCGGGTCCGGACTGACCATCTCTCTTTCCAAGGTGCCGCGCCACTCGAGTGAGCTGTTACTGATCTGTCAGGGCAACCATCGGATCGATCCTCGCGGCTCGGCGGGCCGGCACCGCGCAGGCGAGCAGGGCCACGGCGCCGAGCACGAAGGTGACGAGGGCGAGCACGACCGGATCCATCGGCTGCACCCCGAAGAGCTGTGTCGCCATCGCCCGGCGGATTGCGAATGCGCCCGCCAGCCCCACGACGATGCCCAGGCACACCAGGCGTAGCCCTTCCGAGACAATCAATCCGAAAATCCGGCGGCCGTCGCTGCCAAGC
>JANNHC010000691.1:0-2207 GCA_031404215.1 Acidobacteriota bacterium | reverse complement strand
GATGCCCGAGAGCTTTGAAAAGTCTGCCTGTTGAAGGCTTTTAGGCGCGGAATCGCCGCCTTGCCGACGCTTCGGACCCCACTCGTGCAATGACGCCAATTCACGGCACAGGATACGGCGTCGTCGATTCAGAATCGGTCCAACTTCACTGTGCCGGACCGCACAGTTGACGGCTGCGTCGGCATCCTCTCGCTGCGCGACACGTCGGCCCATTTCTCAGATCATGTCGTCCAGTCATATCGTCCGACGCCTGGGGGAAGCGCCTCTCGATGGGATGTACAGTTTGGGCCGTCGGACCGTTGACACTTCCGGAGGGGTAACGACGACCAGAGGAGGGTGCCGGCGGGGGCGACTCGTCCAGTTCTCGATTGGCCCGGCTGCCCGGTTGGGGGATAATGGGCACCGACCAGAACGTCCAATATTCTATGAACTGTCCTCAGTGCGGTAGTTCCGCACCGGCGCTCGCGGGACGCTGCCCGGTTTGCGGCCGCAAATCGCCGCCTCAGGCGACCGTCGCGACTAGCCTACTGACCCCCACCCCTCCCGGCCAGTCTGATTCCGAGGACACGGGCCTGCCTGCGCCGTCCGGTTCGGATGCCACGTATCTGGCTTCCCCGGGCTGGACCGACCGCCCGTCTACTCCAGCCGGCCCGACGACGGGAATGCCGGGCGGTGCCGGCCTGACGCCGCCCCCCTCGACCGGTCCCCTCACGGTTGGCCAGAACTTCGGGCCGCGCTACCACATCATTCGCCTGCTCGGGGCAGGGGGGATGGGGTCGGTGTACCAGGCCTGGGATCAGGAGCTCGAGGTGGCGGTGGCGGTCAAAGTGATCAGGCCGGACGTTACCTCCGATCCTGTGATGGCGCAGGACCTCGAGCGCCGGTTCAAGCGGGAGCTGCTGCTTGCGCGCCAGGTCACTGACAAGCACGTCGTCCGGATCCACGACATCGGCGAGCTCAATGGCATCAAGTACATCACGATGCCTTACGTCCAGGGGGCGGATCTCGCGACCATCCTGAAACGTGAGGGGAAGCTGTCTGTCGATCGGGCGCTGTCGATCGCGAGGCAGGTGGCGACCGGCCTCATCGCTGCGCATGACGCGGGCGTCGTGCACAGGGATCTGAAGCCCGCCAACATCATGGTGGACGAGTCGGACCAAGCGGTGATCATGGATTTCGGGATCGCCCGGTCGACGTCCGGCGCGACGGCGTATGCCATGACGGTTGGCGCCCAGGTCATCGGCACCGTCGAATACATGGCGCCTGAGCAGGCCAAAGCGGAAACGGTCGATCAAAGGGCCGACATCTATGCGTTCGGACTGATTCTGCGGGACATGCTCCTCGGTGGACGGCACGCGGGCGTGACGTCAGGCGTGACCGAGCTGATGGGCCGGATGCAGCAGCCGCCGCCGGGCCTGCGTACGATCGATCCGGCCATTTCGGAGGCCGTTGACGGGCTGGTCACGCGGTGCCTGCAGCCGGATCCCGCGGCGCGTTACCAGACCGCCAGCGAGTTGGTTCGGGATATCGACCGGGTGGCGGCGGGGGGAACGCCGGCAATCGTGCCGCTTCCCGGCCGCTGGCGCCGCAGATTGATGAGCCGGGGGCCGGTTATTCCAGCACTCGGGGCACTGGCGATCATTTTGGTTATCGGCTCCCTGGCGTTCGCGCTGAAGGGCCGCTTCGGCGCGTCGCAGCCCGAGCCCACAGCGTCGGTGCCTTCGGGACCCACGGTGTCGCTGGCTGTGCTCCCATTCAGGAACGCGTCGGACGATCCGGCGCTCGATTCACTTGGCGTGAACTTGAGCGAGGTGCTTGCGACCGATCTCGGCGCGGCGTCGCAGGTCCGGACGATTCCGTCCGAACGGCTGCACAAAGTGTTGAGCGATCTGCGCATCGACCGTCAGGCGACGCTGTCGCCTGCGGAGCTCGGACGGATCGCCGATTTCGCCAGCGCAGGCAGCGTCCTCTGGGGTTGGTACACGAAGTTCGGCGACGAGATTCGGATTTACGGAACGCTTCAGGACCTGGAACAGAAGACGACGACCACGCTAACGGCCACTGCGGTGAATCGCGCAGCATTGCTCGGAGCGGTCGGGCAACTCACTCAACAGGTTCGCGAAAAACTGGCCGCTGGATCCGAGGACGTCCTGAAGGAGCTGAAGTCGACCGCGTGGCGACCGTCGACGCAGTCGTACGAGGCGCTC
>JANNHC010000690.1:0-29080 GCA_031404215.1 Acidobacteriota bacterium | reverse complement strand
TGGAGCCGATCGCCGAGCTGAGCGTCGTCGTCTTGCCGCTGCCCGTCGGCCCGACGACGAGGATCATCCCGTGCTGGCGCCGAAGGAAAAAGCGGACGTCCTCCATCGACGCCGCCGACAAACCCAGCTCCTCGAGCGGGGGCGGCCCCTTGCGGTGATCGAGGACGCGCAGCAGGATCTTCTCGCCGAAGAGCGTGCGGAGCGTGGATACACGGAAGTCCACGTCCCTGCCGTCTTCGGTCTTGACGCGCAGCTGGCCGTCCTGCGGCAACTGCTCTTGGGCGATGTCCATGCCCGCCATGATCTTCATGCGGGCCACGAGACCTTCGTGGACCCCTTTCGGCAGATCCATGACCTCTTTCAGAAGACCGTCGAGCCGATGACGGACCACTACGCGTGTCTCCATCGGCTCGATGTGCACGTCGCTCGCACGGCTCGTGATGGCGCTGTTGACCACCAGATCGACGACGTCGATGATGGGCGCCGAGGCGCTGCCCTCTCGGCTGCCCCCCGCGGTGGCGGCTGGCAGTTCGAACGGGTCGTCTTCGGTGCGGCGGACGGGCGAGCGACCCTCGATGTCGCCCTGACGCGCGGAGTGATCTCTCTTTGTCGTCGGGACCCGAACCGCGGGGCCTCCGCTGGCGCCCCCGACGGTGTTCCTGGCCAGGGCCTGGTCAGGGTATCCATTCTCGATCGACTGGAGGATGTCTGAGCGCGTTCCCACCACCTGCCTGATCTGGCAGCCTGTCTGGAGCTCGAGATCCTGAGTCAGGCTGGCGAGCAGGGGATCCGACATCGCCACGGTCAGCAGGTTCTGTTCACGCGTGACCGCCACGCAGACGCGTGTGAGGGCCACGTCCTTTGGAACGAGGATGATGGCCGCCGGGTCAGGCGGCTCGTCGGCGAGGCTGACAAACGGGAACCCAAACTGGTAGGCCAGCGCCTTCGTGACCTGCTTTTCCGTTGCAAAGTCGAGGCGTACGAGGACCGCCCCGACGCGCTCACCCGTGCGCTGGTGTTCAGCAAGTGCCGTCTGTAAATCCCCTTCCGAGATCAACCCCGCCTGAATGAGGCACTCGCCGATTTTCTTTCGCACCGCTAGGAGACCTACCCTCTCCGAACCGTGGCTGCCTCCGCCGTGATGGCAGGCCGTAAGTACCCACCAGTCATCAGGTCAGGGATTTGGCCTTCACCAGCTGGCCGACCTCGCGCGTAGGGTGATCCTGACGGCGAGTCCGGACGGCTCACGCAGGACCACGCCGTCGCGGTCTATCTGGATCACCGTTCGAGGTCCGACCGCATCCCCAATCCCCACCACTACACCTGCGATAATCGCCAGGCGCCGTTCCTGATCAATCAAGATGGAGTCCACCTTGGGCAGCGGTTCGTTGAGTGGTGTCTGGCGCTCGGGTTTCGTCAACGTCACCGGCGACGGTAAAACAACGCTCCGCGTATCGACAGGAGCGGGCCATTGCTGTTCGGCGACGCTTCTCAGCGTGGACGAGGGAGCCGGAAAGGGCGCGGGAGGCCGCGACACCCGTTGCGACGCCTGGGGTGGTGCTGAGGGCGCGGCCGCCGGGGTTTGGGGTTGCGGCTCTATCGGGACCGGTTCTGACCCTGTGTCTCGCCGCGGCAGTGGGGTCGTCCGGGATTCGACCCTCGTCGGCGGCGGTGGCGTCGCCTGTACGAGATCGATCCTCTCTGCCCTGGTGGGTGGCGCGTTCCTGGGCTCCGCGGTCGCCTGCGGCGCTGGAGTCATCGGCGCTGATGAAACCCGGGGGGCCGCGTCTCGTGTCGCGGCGATACGCTGTGGAACGGGTATCGGCTTGGCCGGAGCGGCCGTGAATACGTTCCAGTACAAGAAGCCGCCCCACGCGAGTGCCGCGATCAGCGCGGCCGCGGCAGCCGCACGCATCATCGGTGACGGCGCGGCCCCGCGGTCCGCGACGGTTGCAGGCGCAAGCGCGGCGGCGCTCGCAAGTCGGATCGCTGGGGCCACCTCGGCGAGGCGGTCTGGCTTTACGCTGCCAGCCGCCACGAACCCGTCCGCTGAATCCAGCGTTTCGACCTCGAGATCCAACTCCTCGATGAGCGGCATGGTGAGGGACCGCAGCTCCGGGAGATCGCCACAGGTCACGACCGCGTCCACGGTCACGCCGTGCGAGGCCCGCACCTCGGCCATGCCGTGACGCACTTCAGGCGCCAGATGGGCGATGAGCGAATAGCGCTGCAGGAGCTGCGCTCTCGTCGCCGTCAGCTCCGGGTTGTAGGTCCACTGGAACGTTCGACCGAACAACAGCTCGCTGCCACGCACGATCGCGATCGCCGCGCCATGTGTGTTGAGCGCGAGCCACGCGACGGCGTCCGTCGGGGCCTTGCGCGATCGTGCGCTCGCCACGCGCGCCAGAGCCTGCGGAGGAGTCAGGACCTCTTCGATCCGGAATCCGGCGGCTCCAAGCGCGCGCAGACCCGCCCGCGCGGTCACCTCGCCCTCGCCATCATCCGGAATGTCCCACGCGACCACGGTGGCGCGACGCGGCAGGCGCTTGCGCCGCCGGGCGGATCGCAGGGCATCGCTGAGCGCGTCGTCGTGCGCGGGCCATTCGGCCGCGCTGATCGTATGGATCGCCAGCACCTGGGCCGCACCGGAGCGCACGGGACGTAGGGCGACCAGGACACAGGAGTCCGGCCCGAGCTCGATACCGGTGGTGCTGGCCATGGCTTGTCCGCCGAATCTTTTCGGCTCTTACTCCTTTTCCTCGTACTCCGACTTCAGTTTCGCGACAACGGCGGGATCGGCCAAGGTGCTCGTATCGCCGAGGGCCTTGCCTTCGGCGATGTCGCGCAGCAGCCGGCGCATGATTTTCCCGGAGCGTGTCTTTGGCAGGTCCGCCGTGAACAGAATCTGGTCGGGCCTGGCAATCGCGCCGATCTTGCGAACGACGTGTTCCTTCAATTCGTCGGCGAGCGCGACTGAGCTCGTGACGCCTTCCTTCACCGTCACGAATGCCGCCACCGCCTGGCCCTTGATCTCGTGCGGCTTGCCGACGACCGCCGCCTCCGCCACCTTGGGGTGATCGACGAGCGCGCTTTCGACTTCCATCGTGCCCAGCCTGTGCCCTGCCACGTTCAGCACATCGTCCACCCGGCCGAGCAGCCAGTAGAAGCCGTCCGGATCGAGACGGGCGCCGTCGCCCGTGAAGTAGGTGCCATCCGACCAGCGGCTCCAGTACTGCTGCACGAACCGCTCGGGGTCCCCGTAGATCCCTCGGAGCATCGACGGCCACGGCTTGGTCAGCGTGAGAAGCCCGCCGCCCGTGTCGACACGCCCCCCCTGACCGTCGCGAATCTCCGCGAAGACGCCCGGGAATGCACGTGTGGCCGACCCCGGCTTGGTGCTTGTGATCCCGGGCAACGGGGTGATCATGATCATGCCCGTTTCCGTCTGCCACCACGTGTCGACGATGGGACAGCGTTCGCGGCCGATCGTCTTGTGATACCAGATCCAGGCTTCGGGGTTGATGGGTTCTCCGACCGAGCCAAGCAGGCGGAGCGTGCTGAGATCGCGCCGTTCCGGCCATTCGGTTCCCCACCGCATGAACGATCGGATCGCCGTCGGGGCCGTGTAGAAGATCGTGACGCCGTGCCGCTCGACGATGTCCCAGAAGCGATCCTTCTGCGGCCAGTCAGGCGCTCCTTCGTACATGACGACCGTCGCGCCGTTCGACAAGGGTCCATACACGACATAGCTGTGACCGGTGACCCAGCCGATGTCGGCGGTGCACCAGTACACGTCGTCTTCCTTCAGGTCGAACACCCACTTCGTCGTGGCGTACGTGCCGACGAGGTAGCCGCCAGTCGTGTGTACGATGCCCTTCGGTTTCCCGGTCGTGCCGGAGGTGTAGAGGATGTACAGCATGTCCTCGGCATCCATCGCCTCCGGATCGCACCTCGGGTCGGCCTGCTGCATCAACCGGTGATACCACTGATCGCGTCCCGCCGTCAGAGCACCGGCGTCCTCGGCGCCGGGCTGCCTCTGCACGACGACAACATTTCTGATCGAGGGGGTGCCCTGCAGCGCTTCGTCCGCCATGCGCTTGAGGGGAACGATCTGCCCCCGGCGGTACCCGCCGTCGGCGGTCACGAGCAGGACGCACTGTGAATCGTTGATCCGATCGCGCAGCGACTCGGAGCTGAAGCCGCCGAAGACCACGCTGTGGACCGCGCCGATTCGCGCGCAGGCGAGCATGGCGATCGCGAGCTCGGGGATGAGCGGCAAATACAGCGCGACGCGGTCCCCGCGCTTCACGCCGAGCGACTTGAGCACGTTCGCGAACATGCTCACCTGCCGGTACAAATCCCAGTACGTCAGCGTCCGGCGATCGCCCGGCTCTCCTTCCCAGACAAGGGCCGCCTTGTTCCGTCGCGCGGTGCGGACGTGCCGATCGAGGCAATTCGCGCTTGCGTTGATCTTGCCGCCATCGAACCAGCGGGCATGGGGCGCATTCCACGTGAGGACCGTGTCCCATGGACGAATCCACTCGAGCTCGCGCGCGAAGTCCGCCCAGAACGCTTCCGGGTCGCGCGCCGCCCGCTCATACACCTGCGGGTCGGAAATGTTGGCGGATTTCTTCCAGGCGTCGGACGGAGGAAAGCGGCGGTCCTCATGGAGGAGGTTGTCAATCTCGGACATGGTCACTCGGGGGTTCTGGACAGCGCGGCTATCCGGGCGCGGACGGCGGCGGCGCGGGCGGCATGCTCGACCCCCGCGGTTTCAAGAAAGACACGGTAATGTTCGACGGCTCGGGCCGACTCGTTCGTCTGATCGTACAGCTGGGCAAGATTGTAATGCGCGGCCGCGTTCCTCGGCGCGATGGTCAGCGCATCCAGCAGAGTTTCCTTGGCGACGTCAAGCTGGCCGGCCGTGCGCTGGGCCAGCGCGAGGTTCACGAGCGCATCGAGGTCTCTCGGATTGAGAGCGAGCACCGATCGAAACTGCGCGGAGGCTTCGTCCGACTTTCCCTGCATCAGCAGCGTGACGCCGTAGTTGTTGTGGGCGCCCGCGTTCCGGGGCTCGATCAGGATCGCGCGCTGCAGCTCCCGTGCGGACTCCTGCAGGAGGTTCTTTTCCTGGTACAGCAGACCCATGTTGTTGTGCGCCTGCGCGTCGAGCTCGTTCTTCTGCAGGAGCGCGCGATAGTGCTGGAGCGCGTTCTCGAAATCGCCGGCGCGGTGATAATAAAGCGCCAGCTCGAGATCGGTTGGGGCCGATGAGGACACGGGCGGCGCAGTCACGGGCCGCGACCCCGGCGGCGCGATCGAGGCGGCCGCGTGCGACGGGGCAGGCGGCAGCGGCGCGAGTGGCCCCGTGACCCATGTCGGCGACGGCCGGGGCACAGCCGCCGAAGGCTGGGCAGGGCTCCCGGCGATGGACGCCGGCGGCGCAATCGAAGGCACCGCGGGAGCCCCAGTGTTCAGCGGTGGCTGACTCGAAGGGGAGACCGGAGACGGAGATGCCGGGTTCGAGGCCCCAGACGCCGGCCGCGTCGGGATCGTCGCAGACCTGGCGCCCCTCGCCGGCGACGCGACCTGGTCGCTGGTGGGGTGCAGGATTCGCCAGCCAAGCCAGAACGCGCCAAGCACGCCGGCGAGAAGGGCCATCCCCACAAGGGCGGCCGGCGATCCGCTCCGGCGTCTGACCGGGGTGTAACCGAGCGTCGCGAGCACGGCGGCGCCGTGCGCCATCGGCGGCGCCCCTGATGGCGCACGCGATGGCCCGCCGCGCCGCAGCGAATCAAAGAGCTGGCTCACTGGGCTACAAGATGCGCGTCGGCGTAGCCGGGCAATTGCCGGACGCGCGCCTCGTCCTGCCGCGCCAGATCGAGCTCGGAGTACGGACCGACAAACACCTGGTGCCACGCCCCGCGCCCGGCCGAGCTCACCCGGGCCGATCGTGCCCGATACCCGAGTCCACGCAATTGATCGAGCAGCAAGGTCGCTTCTGGTGCATACCGGAACGATCCGACCAGCACCGAGTACGTGCGGGACATACCCGCACGACGGGCCGGTGGTGCGACCTCGGCTGCAAGTACGGGCGCGACAGCGACCGGCTGTTCGCCGCTTGTTCCTTCGGCAGCCGGCATGGCGGTTCCCGCAACCTGTTTCGGATCGGGCGCTGCCTGTGCGGCCGACGAAAGGGCATCGATCGAGCGCGCGGACGCCGCCCGCGCCTGCAGCGCAATCATCCCGTAGGCTCCAGCCGCCGATACCGCAGCCATCACCGCGGCGCCGGCGGCGAACGCCGCGACGCGCCGCTTCACCCAGCCTAAAACCGACGCGCGGGGCATCACGAGATCGAGACCGGCCGCCCCGGCTCTCACGATTTCCGGCGTGATGCGATTCGTGCGCGCCGAATAGCCGCCAAGGAGTGCCCGGTCGCAGACAAGATTGATGAGCCGCGGAATGCCGCTCGAGTATTTGTGGACGAGATCCATTGCCTTCGGCGCGAAGCTCACCACCGATCCCCCGCCCGCAATCGTCAACCGGTGCGCGACGTACGCGGAGGTCTCCTCCCGCGTCAGCGGCTTCAGCTCATACCGGATCGAGACGCGCTGATCGAGCTGCCTGAGCTCCGGCGACCGGAGCAGGTCCTTCAGATTGAGCTGCCCGACGAGTACGATTTGAAGCAGCTTTTCCTTGTTGGTCTCGAGGTTGGACAGAATGCGTATCTGCTCGAGCACCTGACGGGGCAGATTCTGCGCTTCGTCGATGATGAGCAACGCACCGGCGCGCAACGGCAGCAGCGAAAGCAGGAACTCGTTGAGCGTGTCGATGAGCTCCTGCTTGCTCACCCCGGCAAGCCGCCCGCGCTTGATCTCCTCGCGCGAAACCACGCCGAAGTCCTGGAGGATGAGGCGCAGGAGATCTTCCTCGGAAAGAAAGGGGTTCAGGACCAGTGCCGTGAACGTCCTCCGATCGAGCTGCTCGAGGATGGCCCGGCACAGCGTGGTCTTGCCAGTGCCGATGTCGCCGGTGACGACCACGAATCCCTCGCGGCGGCGGATGGCGTACTGAAGCAGGTCGAAGGCGTTCGCGTGCGTCTCGCTCTTGTAGAGATACTTGGGATCGGGCGTGAGGCTGAAAGGCTTTTCGCTGAATCCGTAATATTCCTCGTGCATGGTGAGCCTTTCCTGTTGAGGGCAGCCCTCAATGGCTGCGCGACACGTTCACAGCAATAACGGCTTGCCGACTCCGGACCTCACGACGTCGTTCTGGCGACTCGCGAGCGCGCTAACGGGCGGCCGCGGTGGCCGGCGCGCCTGGGCTCACGATGCTCGGCGTCAACAGGATGACGATCTCCGACTTCACCGTCACCCGCGAAGACTGACCGCCGAACATCGCGGACAACCTGGTGGGGGGGGTCGGGGTTAGACGGTCCTCGAGAAACCCGGAGAGGACAATCGTTTCGCCGTCCCTGACTCGCACCATCGTGTCCGCCTCGCTGATACGCAGCACGGGAATCGTGTCTCCCGCGAGCGACGTCGACTGGCCCACCCTTGCCGCGTAGGTCGGCGCGATGTGAAGCTGGACGATGCCGTCGGCCGAGATCTGTGCCGTGACCGTCAGCGTCAACCCTTCGAGCACGGCGCCAATCGCGGTGGCGCGCTGGCGGCGCTGGCCCTGTGCCGCCTTGGACGCGGACTCGGCGAACACGGACTGCGTGCCCATGCGCATGACGGCCGGTTCATTATTCATCGCGACGACGTGGGGCGCGGCAATCATCGTGATCGTGCCTTGCTCCCCGATCGCTCTTTTCAACACGTCGATGTCGGTGACCGTCAGCCCCGCGGGTCCATGACCAACGGCCGGCCGCGCGGGCGCGCCCGTCCGAGCGGCCACGGCCTTCCAATCGATCGACGCGGCGGTGCCCGCACCCAACCTGACCTCGAACACGTGCGCCTCGACGCGCACCTGGCGCGTGGCTCGCAACTGGACCGCCTCGACGTACACGCCAATCTGGTCGAGCCGGTCCGAAAAATCCGTCGCCTGCACAAGGCCGGCCCCACGATCCACGTGCACACGGCCGGATGCGGAGAGCAGGGCCTGCACTCCCCTGCCCCAGTTCCTCGAACAGATCCATTTCCGCCGTGTCCGACAACTCCGCCGAGGGAACCTGCGCCTCGCCGACCGATACCGTGCTGCGAACGCCTCGCTGCCAGGCGCGCCGAACGTTCAGATAATTCACGTCGTATAGGCGCGTGGACGCCCTTCGCGGAAACACCCGGATGAGGGTGCCCTGGACGTCGTAGTCGAGGCCCCGCGGAAACAACACCGCTTCCACCGCCTGCCTCATCGTCAGATCCTTCAAGTCGCCGATGAAGGTTCCCTCAACCGCCTCGTCGTTGACGAGACTCATTGGCGTCCCGGTGACCAGCAGCAGCAGCAGATCGCGCAGTGGCATCGGCCGCGAGACCGTCAGAGAAACCCTGCGCGGGCCGTCGAGATCCCCCGTCCTCGAGCGATCGTCGAGCTGCGTCAGCGGAAGCGCCGGGAAGTCCGCCGGGCGCTGTGGCATGGCCTTGGTCACCGCCGTCGTTTCCCTCACCCCCTGCAAGCGTGTAACGAACAGGTCCGGAGGCCCGGGCACCGGCGCCTGTGCGGACAGCGGGAGGGCAGCGACCGCGAACACGACCGGCCATCCCAAACGCCACCAGGGCCGCCCGTCCATCAAAAGAAGTCCTTATTGCGCAGCAGCTTACTACAAGATGTCGCAGAATCGCGCAGAATCGCGCAAGGCTGCACGGTTTTTCTACGTGGGTTTTCGGTGTGGGGCGGGAGGAACTGTAGGGGACAAAGGGGGTCGGCTCACTACTCCGGCGGAAGGATCTCCACGGTTCCGGGGGGCGGGGGCGCGTCCTTCTTGAACACGGCGACACCAAGCAGCCCGCCGAGCATCCCGAAGACGGCGCCCGTAACGACGCCGAAGATGAACTTCAGCGCGAGGGCCGCGGCGCCGTACGCGCCGGAGCTCGC
Source organism: Acidobacteriota bacterium (assembly GCA_031404215.1). Taxonomy (GTDB): domain Bacteria; phylum Acidobacteriota; class Vicinamibacteria; order Vicinamibacterales; family 2-12-FULL-66-21; genus JALZOC01. The sequence continues at coordinate 20,047 of JANNHC010000690.1, read as the reverse complement.
GCGTTCAAAGATGTCTCGGGTTTCGGCGGGCAGGTCGGGACTCGCCGACAGAAGCCGTTCCATGATCTGCCGCTGGAAGGGGCCCATCATCGCTTCGACCGGGATCGAGATGATCGCGCCGAGGACGCCGCCGATCAAACCCGCGAGAAGCCCGACGAGCGCCCCTTCCGCCGACGTGACCGCGAAGGGTGAATTCTGCTGCCGCAGGTACACGGCCAGCATGCCGCCCGCGACAACCCACAGGCAGCAACAGCAGTTCCCGGCGCTGACGATCGGCAGTGCGGACAGCACGCCGATGAACAGCCCCCCGTAGAGCGCCGGCTGCAGCCTGCCCGAATCCATCAGTCGTAGTACTCCAGGCCGAGATGCGTGATGAGGTCCTCGCCGCGCAGGAATCGCAGCGTGTTCTTGAGCTTCATCATCTGGATGAACAGATCGTGTTCAGGGTACAACCCCGGCGCGTGCATCGGGCTCTTGAAATAAAACGAGAGCCATTCCTGAATACCCTCCATCCCGGCGCGCTTCGCGAGATCGAGGAAGAGCGCCACGTCGAGCACGATCGGCGCCGCCAGTATGCTGTCGCGGCACAGGAAGTTCACCTTCAACTGCATCTTGTAGTTCAACCAGCCGAAAATGTCGATGTTGTCCCAGCCTTCCTTGTTGTCGCCGCGCGGCGGATAGTAGTTGATGCGGACGACGTGGCACAAATCTTTGTAGAGCTCGGGGTACAGGTTCGGCTGGAGGATGTAGTCGAGAACGGACTTCTTGCTCTCTTCCTTCGTCTTGAATGATTCCGGGTCGTCCAGCACTTCTCCGTCCCGGTTCCCCAGGATATTCGTCGAGTACCACCCCTCGACGCCGAGCAGCCGCGCCTTCAAGCCGGGTGCGATGATGGTCTTGATCAGCGTCTGCCCGGTCTTGAGATCCTTCCCAGCCATGGGTGATCCGGTCGTGGCCGCCAGGTCCGTCAACGCCGGCACATCGGCGCTGAGGTTCGGCGCGGCATTCGCGTAGGGAATGCCCTCCCGAATCGCCGCATACGCGTAGATCATGCTCGAGGGAATATTGTCGTCGTTGGCCTCGAGCGCTTTTTCGAACGCCGCGAGCGTCGCGTGCGCCGGCGATTCCGTCAGGTACACTTCGGTGCTGCCGCACCACACCATAACGAGCCGATCGCAGTTGTTCTCCTGCTTGAAGCGGCGCATGTCCTCGCGGAGCGCATCGGCAAGCTCTTTCTTGTTCTTGCCCTTCTTGACGTTGGGCCCGTCGAGCCGCTTGACATAGCGGCGATCGAACACGGCGGACATCGGCTTGATGGCTTCGAGTTCGGGGCGGATCTTGTCGAGCAGGCTCTGTTCGAGCACCCCCGCGGTCTTTGCCGCCTCGTAGGCGTTGTCGTCGAAGATGTCCCAGCCGCCGAACACGACGTCGTCCAGCGTCGCGAGCGGCACGAAATCCTTGATGAGGGGGAAGCGTCCTTCCGTGCGCTTGCCCAGGCGCACGGTGCCCATCTGGGTCAGTGCGCCAATGGGCGCCGCAAGGCCGCGCCGCACGGCGAGCACGCCGGCAATCGTGGTGGTACTGACCGCGCCCATCCCGACGAGAAGAATGCCGAGCTTCCCTGTTGCGGCTTCAATCTTTCGCGGATTTTTCACAACCGGGAACTATATCATTTGGTACCCGATGAAATGGCTGCCGCTACGTAAATCCTCGGAAGGATCGCTTGCCGACTCGATGGCCGGTATCCGGCTCGCCGATCGTCTGCTGGTCGTGGGGTGTTCGGATCCCCTCCTCATCGCCCGGCTGGCGGTCAAGACCGGATTGACCGGCCGTGCGTACGCGCTGGACGAGCGCGAGCCGCTCGTCGCCGCCGCGCGCGACGTCGCCGCGCGCGAGGGAGCGTTGATCGAAACGGCGACCGGACCGTGGACCACGTTTCCACTCGACACCGACACCTTCGACGTCGCCATCGTCCGCAACGTCCTTCCCTACCTGCCGGAGGACCGCCGGGGGGCGTGCCTGGACGAGGTACGGCGCGTTCTTCGGCCGGGCGGCCGGTGCCTTGTCATCGACGGTGGAGGACGCACCGGTCTCGCGGCGCTCACGCGCCGCGGTTCAGTGCCGCGCGACTACAGGTCGCAGGGAGGCGCCGTGCAGATCTTCACCGCGCTGGGCTTCAAGGCCGCACGAATTCTCGCCGAACGCGACGGTTTCGTATTCGCGGAAGCAGTGAAGGCCATGGTTCCTTCCCAGAACTGAAGGGTTGAGGAGTCAGGGTTTGAGGGATGACGGATAAGGTATGAGGGATTAGAACTGTCCTCCCCGTCTGTCCTTGCCGGAGCACAGCCCGGCCGGGCGTCCCAACAGCCCAGGTGAATAACGGCCGAAAAACTGACGGGAGCAATCCGTGTGTCCTTCGTATGGTCGGCAGGGGTTTTGCCCTCATAACCGGGACAACTTCCATGGCTTCCCTGACCGCCACGGTTCCTGACGTCTTCAGCGCGCGCGAAATCGCCATCGCGGCGGGGGTGCGCACGAGCGAGGCGAGGACCCTCATGGCCGCGGGCACCATCGGCACGGTGGATGGACGGTTCGCCGCCGTGGCTGATGCCGTGAAGGCGGTCCGCATGCTTCGCGGCCTGGTGGCCGGGACCGACGGGGATCGTTCCCTTTTCAGGGGCCCGGGCGTCAGCCATCGCTCCCCGGGCCGCGCACTCGCGGCGTCCGGCGCCCTTCACGCCGCTGTGCTCGGCTGCCTCGTGGTGCTGACCACCGTGGGGGTCGCTCGTGTGCCCGAGCAACGGGCGTCAACGCCGGTTCGGCTGGTGTTCCTCGCGACCCCAGGGCCTGGCGGCGGTGGCGGCGGTGGCGGCCTCCGTCAGCCGGCTCCGCCGCCGAAGGCCGAGATGAAAGGGCCCAGCCTTCAAAAGAGCCCGATCCCGCGTCCGCGGCCTCTCACGACGCGTCCACCGGACCCGGTCGCACGGGTAACGCCACCCCCGGTACCACCGCGGCCGGTCGCCCGCCCGGTCGAACCGCCCCCGCCAGCCGCGGCTACGGTACCGCTGCCGCAAGTCGTGGCGCCCGTGGCGACGGCCCCGGCCGACGCGCGCGATCGAGCCGGCGTGCTGACGGATGCGCCGATCGAATCGGACAGTCACGGTCCCGGGTCCGGCAGCGGAGTCGGAACCGGCCACGGCACCGGGATTGGCGAAGGCAGCGGCGCCGGTATTGGCCCGGGGTCCGGGGGCGGCACGGGCGGCGGGCCGTATCGTCCAGGCAGCGGCATCGCAGCCCCTGGACTCCTCCGCGAGGTCCGCCCCGACTACACCGAGGAAGCACGGCGGCGAGGTATCGAGGGGGATGTCGTCCTCGAGATCGTGGTGCGCGCGGACGGAAACGTCGGCGACGTGAAAGTGCTCCAGGGCCTTGGCGGCGGGCTGAATCAGCGCGCCATCGACGCGGTGCGGCAATGGCGCTTCTCTCCGGCACGCCGGTTCGGCACCCCGGTGGATGTCATGGTGGAAGTCGCGGTCGAATTCACGTTGCGGTAGTGGCGGCGGGTTCTAAGGTTTTCAGTCTTGCCCGGCCTTCTGGCGGTTGGTGCTCCTATGGATATGGTTTTGATGGCGGTGACGGCGGTGGCGCTCGCGATGGCGGCCGGCATGGCGGTCGTCGTGGTGAAACTGCTCGCCGAGGAGCGTGCGCGCTCCGAAGCGCGCGTGAACGCGCTCGCCCGGATGGCGGCGTATCCTCTGGGCGACTCATCGGCGCCTCGCAACGTAGTGGCCTCGGTCCGCCACACCGCGGCTGCGCCGCCTGCTTCGCAATTACCACAGGCGGCTCCCCCCATGCCGCTCGATGATCTCGAGATCCGGTCGGCGTCGGGTGTGGTCCATCGAGGAGCGGACCTGTTTGCGGACGCTGAACAACCGTCGCCGTGGGGACGGCGAGTTGCGGTGATCGCCTCGCTTGCCGTGATCGCCGTCGCGATTGGATGGGTGGCGGTGTCCGGCAGGACCCGCCAGACTCCCTCGGCGCCGTCTCCATCCTCCCACGTGCAGAACCTGGAGCCCGGCGACGCAATGCCGCTCGAGCTCCTGGCGCTGCGGCATGCGCAGGAAACCGAGCGCCTGGTGATCACGGGCCTCATACAAAATCCACGCTCCGCCGCCCCGTTGTCCCATGTCGTGGCGACGGCGTTCCTGTTCGGACCGGACGGCACATTTATCACGAGCAGCCGGGCGCCGCTCGACCTCACGACGCTGACGCCGGGGGTCGAATCCCCCTTCGTCGTGAGCGTGCCGGTCACCGGGCAGGTGGCGCGATACCGCGTCGGGTTCCGCACGGAGGACGGCCGTGTGATTGCCCACATCGACAAACGCGGGCCGGATGCGCTCGCACAGACACAGGCGCCTGACCGGGGGATCGGACGATGAACTGCATCAAGCCCCTCTCGCTTGCGGCTTTTACCTGCGCGGCGTTGCTCATGAGCGCGACACCGGAAGGGCGCGCGCGCGGCACGAGTGCTCAGCAGGGCCAGCAGCCACCCGCGACCAGCGAGCCCCAGTCGTTCCGCTTCCGCACAGGGGTTGAGCTCATTAACGTGACCGCGACCGTGACCGACGCAAGCGGCCGGTTCGTGCCGGGGCTCGAGAAGGAAGACTTCCGCGTGTACCAGGACGGCGAACTTCAACCTGTCACGCACTTCAACAGCGAGCGTGTGGCCGTGAGCCTGGGGATTGTGCTCGACACGAGCGGCAGCATGGACGGCGAGAAGATGACTTCAGCCCGTAACGCGCTGAACAGTTTCCTCTCGCAGCTCGATGATCCGGACGACGAGGTATTCCTGTACCGGTTCGACAGCAATCCGGTGCTCGTCGAGGGCTGGACGCGGGACAAGCGGCGTATCGGACTGGAACTCGGGCGCATGCAGCCGCGAGGTGGGACCGCGCTTTACGATGCGGTCGCCGAAGCCCTTCCGCTCGCGCAGTCTGGACACAATCGGAAAAAAGCGCTCGTCGTCATCTCGGACGGCAACGACACGAGCAGCCGCATCGACGTCATCAGGTTGAAGCAGATGATTCGGGAGACCGAAGTGCTCGTCTACGCGGTCGGCATCGACAGCCAGACGGAGTACGGCTATCAGCCCATCGGGATTGGCCAGGGCGGGGTGCAGCGTCCGCGCCCACCGCGATTCCCGATCCCGCTCCCGTTCCCGATGCCCGGAGGCGGGCGCCGCAACCCGCCACCGCCTTCACCGCCGTCCTTCCCGCCCAATCCGCGCGGCGGGATGAACCGGGGCGGTAACGACGACCGCGTGAACGTCGCGGCGCTGCGCGAGATCACGGACGACAGCGGCGGGCGTACCGAGATCGTTCGTGGCGCGCGCGATCTATATCCGGCGACGGCCGGAATTGCCGACGAACTGAGCCGGCAGTACTACCTTGGGTACTCCGCGACCGGCGCGAAGGACGGACGCTGGCACACAATTCGTGTCGAACTCCGCAATCCGAACTATCACGTGCGCGCGCGCCGCGGATTCGTAGCGACTCCTTGATGCGATGATGCGATAGAATTCCGCGCGTGCATCTGTACGCGGTCGCCGTGGGCCTGAGCATGCTCGGGAGCTTCGGCGGCCTGCTCGCGGCCTCGACATTTCTCCTGCTCGGCGACTCGATCCGCGTCAAGGTGCTGCCGTGGGCGATCAGCTACGCGGTCGGGACGCTGCTCGGTGTCGCGCTGCTCGCGCTGTTGCCCCAGGCTCTCGAACGGCTGCCGGCATCCCGTGCGCTCGGCACGCTCCTGGCTGGCGTGCTCGCGTTCTTCCTGCTCGAGAAACTCGTGCTGTGGAGGCACTGTCACGATACGAACGAATGCGAGGTGCACACCAGCAGCGCGGCATCGCTCGTGATCGTCGGGGATGCTTTCCACACTTTCGTGGACGGTGCGGTCATCGCCGCCGCGGTGTTGACGTCCATTCCGCTGGGGATCACGACCGCGCTCGCGGTGGCGACGCACGAAATCCCGCAGGAAGTCGGTGACGTCGCGATTCTCCTGCGTGCCGGTTTTTCACGAGGCCGTGCGTTCACGCTGAACCTGCTCTCCGGTATTGGCGGCATTCTCGGCGCCGCCGGGATGCTCGCCGCCTCGCAGTCGGTCCCGAACCTCCTTCCGTATGTCCTCTCGTTTGCCGCCGGGAACTTTCTGTATGTCGCGATGTCGGATCTCATCCCCGACCTGCATCGCGGCGGCCTCGAGGGCGGTCCGATTCGACAGTTGCTCCTTATCGGCGCCGGCATCCTGACGATCGTCGCGTTGTAAAGGACTCAGAGGGCACGGAGGACTGGCCGCGGCGCTGATGCCCTCCCCACAGGACAGCCGAGCAGCGGACTCGCCGGCAACCACCGCGAATCACGCACGAATATTGACGATCCGGATGGCACTGCCTTTGCGGTTCAAGGGGGTGTAATGAAACCGGCGCGCCTGCCGGCAGGCCGAACATCAGTGTCGGCCGGAGGTCAGAAAGTCATGAGATTCAGGGCAATCGCGGCCACGTTGGCGCTCCTGGTGACGCTCTCCAGCAGCGCCTTCGCGCAGGATCGGCGTGACGTCCGTCTCGCGGACGACATCGGCCGCTCTCTCACGGGGTACACGCGCCTCACGATATTCGACGACGTGAATGCGTCGGTGGAAAACGGAATGGTGGTCCTTACAGGAAAGGTCACAATGCCGTACAAGAAAAACGACTTGGAGAAGCGGATCGCCAAGATCGATGGCGTCCGCGGTTTCCGCAGCGACATCAGCGTGCTGCCGGTCTCGCAGTTCGACGACCAGCTCCGGTACCGCGTGTCGCGCGCGATTTACGGCAATTCCTCTTTCTGGAATTACGCCGCGATGGCCAATCCGCCCATCCATATCATCGTCGAGGGAGGACATGTCACGCTCGCCGGGATCGTGAACAGTCACGTCGAGCGCATGCTCGCGCGATCGCTCGCCACCGGTTTCGGCGAGTTCTCGGTCACCAACGCGCTGAAGACGGATGCGGAGGTGCAGAGCGAGTAAGCTCTCACCGGGTGTCAGGGCGCCATGGGTCGGGATCGATCCGGCCTTCCTGGCCCGTCGCATCCGCGGCGCCTTTGCGCATCGTGAACCAGATCAGACAAGCGAGCACCGCGATCGCGGCGGCGAACGCTCCGGCAAACAGCCACAAGGTGCGATACAGGATCGACTGGCTGTCCATCTCGACCTTGATGTCGAGGGGCCTTCCGTCCAGCCGATCCGCCAGGTGCTGTTCCCACGCCAGGATGTTGCCGCGCGCGGTCTTGTTCGGCTGATTGGTTTCCAGATCGCGCGAGTTGTGCCAGAGGATCCGGCTAGGAAGGTGAAGCCTGAACGCCACGATTTCCGATCCATTCCATCCCACGTTCTGCAGCGTACCGGGGCGCAGCGCCGACGCGCCGACCTGTTGCTCGAACAGGTGGTGTCCGTTCTGCGCAACGAGCGCGTAACGAGACCACGAAAATGGAGCGACACCGGTCAGCGACCGGATGTCTTTCACGCGCATCCTCACCTGCACGAACCGTCGTCCCGCCCGGCGCCAGGGTGGGCTCACGCGGGTCACGTCGGTGAGTGGTGATGCATACGCGGCGCGCACACGGCTGAGGTCGACGCGGGTTGCCGCGAGATCGAGATCGAGGCCGCGCAACGCGACGAGGGCCGGCAGCGACGCATTGACGACGAGCGTTGCCGATCCGTCGAGCGATAGATACACATCCTCTTCGTACTCGTACTGCTTGCCGAGAATGCCTCCCTGGCAAGCGGCGCCGGCAGCCACGGCGACAACGACGGCAACCACCAGGGCCGCGCGCCCAGAAAACGCCATTCTTCGAATGATATACTGGATATCCGCATCATCCTGGCCACGACTCCCTTTGATGTCCCAACGACTCTTCCTCATCGACGGCAGCTCACAGATGTATCGCGCGTATCACGCGATGCGCGGTTCCGGCCTCACGGGGCCCGGCGGCAGATCCACGCACGCCGTCTACATCTTCGTCACCATGCTGCGGAAGCTCCTTCAGGATCACCAGCCGCAGTACATCGCCGCATCGTTCGATCTCGCGGGTCCGACGTTTCGATCGGAAATGGCCACCGACTACAAGGCCAATCGCGCGCCGATGCCACCTGACCTCGCGGAGCAGATCCCGTGGGTGCACGAAGCCTGCGAGGCGATGGGTGTCCCGATCCTCACCTACGAGCGCTTCGAGGCCGACGATGTGATCGGCACGCTGGCGGCACGGGCGTCCGCCGAAGGCTTCGAGGTCGCCATCGTCACAGGCGACAAGGACTTCTTCCAGCTCGTGCACGACGCCGTCAAGGTCTACAACCCGCGCGACGAGGGCACGTGGTACGACGCGGACGGCGTGAAGGAGAAGTTCGGCGTCGCGCCGGACCAGGTCGTGGACGTGCTGGCGTTGATGGGAGACTCGATCGACAACATCAAGGGCGTGCCGGGCATCGGCGAGAAGGGGGCCCGCGACCTGATCGCCACGTATGGCACGCTCGAGGCGCTGCTCGCCCACGCGGCCGAGGTTCCCAACAAGCGGTACCGCGAGGGCCTGCTCGGCCACTCGGAAGAAGCCCGGCAGAGCCGCGAGCTCGCGCGCATCAGGATCGACGTGCCGGTCGAGTTCCACGCCGAGAGCCTCCGGTATCGTGGCGCCTCGCGCGAGCGCTGCTTCGAGCTCTTCACACGGCTCGGTTTCCGCACGCTGGTCATGGACTACGCGCCCGACGCCCAGACGATCGGCAAGGACTACGCGCTCGTCCGGACGATGGACGAGGTGCGGGAGCTTGCGCAGTCCTTGAGAAGTGCCGGACGCTTTGGATTCCGCGTCCTGCCCGATGCACCGTCCGCCATGCGCGCCGGGATCGCGGGGCTGACATTTTCGACCGGCGCGCGGCACGCACGTTATCTGCCACTCGCGGGACGGCAAGCAGACGAGGATTTGTTCGGATCGGGCGGCCCCGGCGGTGGGCCCCTGGCGTTGGTCGACGGCGTTGACGCGCTTGCGGAGCTGAAAAGCGTGCTGGAAGACAGCTCGATCGCCAAGGTCGGGCACGATCTGAAATTCGATACGATCGTCCTCGAACGACACGGCGTCACGCTCGCCGGCGTCGAAACCGACACGATGCTGGCGAGTTACCTCCTCGACGCGACCCGCTCATCGCATCCGCTCGAGGAGCTTAGCCTCGAGCATGCGGGCTACAAGGCGCTGCGCGAGGACGACCTGTGCGGCCGCGGGGCCAAGGCGGTTCCGTTCGCGCAGATCAGCCCGGAGGCCGCGCTCGACTATGCGGGCGAACGGGCCGACCTCGCGCTGCAGCTCTCGGGGACGCTTCGCTCGCTGTTGCTCGAGGCAGGCCTCGAGCCGGTGTACCGGAACCTCGAGCTGCCGCTCATCCCGGTCCTCGTGGGAATCGAGCGGGCGGGCATCCGGGTGGATGGGGCTGCGCTGTCGGCACAGTCGACGCACGTCGAGCGCGAGCTGGCGATCCGGAGCGCGCAGATTTTCGAGCTCGCGGGTGAAGAGTTCAACATCAACTCGCCGAAGAAGCTGTCCGAGATCCTGTTCGACAAGATGGGCCTGCGCACCGGGACGATCCGCCGGACGACAAAGACCAAGGCCCAGTCGACGGCGTTCGAGGTACTGGAGGAGCTGGCGCAGTCGCACGACCTGCCGCGGCTGATCCTTGAGTGGCGGAGCCTGCAGAAGCTGAAGGGCACCTACATCGACGCCCTGCCCCAGCTCGTGAACCCCGATACCGGGCGCGTGCACACGTGCTTCAACCAGGCGGTCGCGGCCACCGGCCGGTTGAGCAGCAGCGACCCGAACCTGCAGAACATCCCCATCCGGACCGACCTGGGCCGGGAGATTCGGCGGGCGTTCGTCGCTGAAACCGGCCACGTCCTGATCTCGGCGGACTACTCGCAGATCGAGCTGCGGGTGCTGGCGCATCTTTCGGGCGACGAGGCCCTCATCGACGCGTTCAGCAAGGGGGAGGACATTCACGATCGCACCGCGCTGAAGGTCTTCGGGGCCAGCAGCGGCCTCAGCGCGCACGAGCTGCGGCGGCGCGCAAAGATCATCAACTACGCGCTGCTCTATGGCAAGACGGCGTTCACGCTCGCCAAGGACATCGGCGTCACCCAGCAGGCCGCCCAGGAGTTCATCACCGCCTACTTTGCCGGTTTCCCTTCGGTCCGTCGATTTATCGACGATCTGCTCGCCACCGCCCGCGAATCCGGCGTCGTCACGACGATGTTCGGACGGCGGCGCCTGGCGCCCGATCTGAACACCCGCAATCAGCAGCTTCGATCGCGCGCCGAACGCGAGTCCGTCAACATGCCGATCCAAGGCAGCGCGGCCGACATCCTGAAGCGCGCGATGATCGACGTGCACGCGGCGCTCCCGTCGCTCGCGGGAGGGCGGACGCGGATGATCCTGACGGTGCATGACGAGCTGCTGTTCGAAGCGCCGAAGGAAACGTCCGAGGAATCGGCCGCCGCGCTGCGCGAGATCATGGAACGTGCGGTCCCGCTCCGCGTGCCGCTCACGGTAGACGTTGGGATTGGTGAGAACTGGAAAGACGCGAAGAGTTGAATCGGGCCGATCAGCGCGACCAGCCGGATTTGAACACGTCCCACTCGCCCACCATGCCGGCAAGCGCCTGCGTGTGATCGCGGAGGTTGAGGCGGGCCGCGCGATCCGGCAGGATCCCCTGGACGACCAGGCGATCGAGATCGGCGCGAAGGGCGACGCCGCCATCCCGTCCGAGCGCCGCGCGCAGCCATGCGGCGGTCGCTTCGTTCAGCGCGCGGTCCAGATCTCCCGTGCCGCGGGCGGCGGCCGCGAGCCAGTAGCCGGCGGCGAACGAGCCGGCGTCCTTGGAGATCTCGGCTGCCATGCGCGTGGAGATGCGGGAGTACAGTTCGGCCCGTTCGGCAGGCAATCGAATCTGCGCCTGACGATCGAGCGCCGTCGCCCACCAGTCGAGGACGCGCTCATGCGCCACGCCGCCAAGCGCGTAGGACGGATCGAGCACCGACTCGAACATCGCGGCGGCGGCGCCGAATCGATCCTCGAGATACAGCGCCCCGCCGAGACCGATGGCGAGTTCGATTCGCTCCCGCGGATCGAGCCGGCGGGCGTCCACGCTGACAAACGCCGAGATCGCCCCGGACAGATCGGCGGGCGCCGGCGTGCGCCGGTGCCGCTCGAGCTGGATCCGGCCGAGCACCACGCGCGCCGCATCGGCAGTCGCGGGTATTCGGGCCGCATCGCGGGCCGCGCGTTCGGCGGCATCGAACTGCTTCTCGTTGTACAACCGGCGGGCGTCGGCGAGCGCGTCGGCGGCCTGCAGGGGAGGTGTCGCAAGCAACAGGCCCAGTGCCAGGAAGCACAGCAGTCGCATGGCGCATCGTAACATTACCAGCTGGCTGGCGCTAACTGACTGAGAATCAGCAGGTTAATCCTGATTGCATGGTCAATGATGCTATAATTCCGGACGATGGCGGAGCCGACCATCGTTCCCCGAGCGGGGCACACCATCTCCCGTCGCGACGTCGATTCCGACGCGCTCAAAGTTCTTTACAGGCTTCACGAGCACAGCTACATCGCGTATCTGGTGGGCGGCAGCGTCCGCGATCTGCTGCTCAAACGGCGGCCGAAGGATTTCGACATCGGCACCTCGGCGCATCCCCACCAGATCAAGAAGCTTTTCCGTAACTGTTGGATCATCGGCCGGCGGTTTCGCCTGGCGCATGTGAAGTACGGAACGAAGACGATCGAGGTCGCGACGTTCCGCAAGCACGTCGCCGCATCCGAACTGACGCCGGAAGCCGAAGCCGTCGCCGAGGATCTGACGATCGCCGCGCCCGACCCGGTCGAATCCGCGCGTCATTCGCGACGCCGCGCCGAGGACCACCTGATTCAACGCGACAACACGTACGGCACGCCGGAAGAAGATGCGTTCCGCCGCGACTTCACCGTGAACGCGCTGTTCTATGACATCGGCACGTTTTCAATCATCGATTACGTGGGCGGTCTCGGCGATCTCGACGCGCGGATCATCCGCTGCATCGGCGACCCGGACGTGCGATTCCTGGAAGATCCGGTGCGCATGTTGCGCGCCGTCGTCCTCGCGGCGCGGCTGCAGTTCTCGATCGACCCGCCGGTCCTCGACTCGATCGCGCTCCATCGCCACGAGATCGCCCGCAGCGCCCCGGCTCGCCTGGTCGAGGAGTACTACAAGATCCTGCGTTCGGGCCACGCCGAGGAGGCCTTCCGGCAGCTCCGGGCGACTGGTCTGCTCAAGGCCATCACTCCCGAGCTTTCGGGCGCGGCCGAGCCGGTGTGGACCTCGATTGCGGCGCTCGATCGGTACCGGGCGAATTTCGGGGGGGCGCCGGAATCGCTGACCAACGCGATCCTCGCAGGCACCCTGCTGCATCCGCTCGGCCTCGTGGCCCGTCGGCGCTTCTCCGCCGACCCTCTGGAGCGCCGCGTGGAGCTCGGATTGCTGCCGCTGGCCCGGCGCGACCTTGAACGGCTGCAGCAGATCCTGGCGCTACAGCCGCGGCTGCTCGACATGCAGGCAGCGGCGCGCGCGCACCGGGGCCTTCTCCATCGGGCCGTCCTCGACGAAGCGATTACCTGGCTCGAAATTCACGGCGACCGCCCCGACGTCGTCGCGCACTGGCGTGGGTTGCAGGCCGAGCCGCGAGAGCATCCGCACGCGGGCGCCGACGAGTCCGCGCCTGTGCATGCCCCCTATCCGCGACGCCGCCGGAGACGCCGGCGCAACCGCGGCGCCCCACGCGCGACGAACGGCTCGTAACCTCGCCGGATCACCGTCCACCACACGTCGCGCGGGTGCCGCGTCAGCGTCACGGACTCGCCACGAACTTGTACCCCACGCTCCGCACGGTCAACAGGTGCTTCGGCCGGGCCGGTTCTTTCTCGATGTGGCGGCGCAGCCGCACGATGAAATTGTCGATGGCACGCGTGTCGGTGTCCTCGCGCACCCCCCAGACGTCTTCGAGCATGGCCTTGCGCGAGATCGCCTTGCCTTCATGGGTGACGAGGTAGCGCAGGAGATTGGCTTCCATCAGCGTCAGGGGCAATGTGCGGTCCCCGACGCGCAGCTCGAGGGTGTCGAAGTCGATCGTCTTGCCGGCGAAGGTGTACTGATCGAGCGCGGGGTGCAGCCACGCGGAACGGCGCAGGAGCCCGCCGATCCGGGCAAGCAGGATCGCCAGTTCGGTCGGCTTGGGCAGGTAATCGTCGGCCCCGGCGGCAAAGCCTTTGAGCACGTCCTCGGGACGGCCGCGCGCGGTGAGGATGAGCACGGGCACGAACTGCTTGCTGGCGCGCAGCTCGGACACCACCGCGAAGCCATCCTTGCCTGGCAGCATCACGTCGAGCACGACCAGATCGAACCGTACCCCGTCACCCGCGAGCAACCGCTCCAGCGCGGCTTCGCCGCTCTCGACGACCTCGGCCTCGAACCCCTCCGCTTCGAGATTGAACCGCAGCCCCTCGGCGAGGTGTAACTCGTCTTCGACGATGAGGACGCGCTGCATCAGGTCACGAAGCCCCTGGCGCCCTGGGCAGGAGGATGGTCAGGGTGCTGCCCTGCCCCGCCCCGGCGCTTTCAGCGAAAGCGCGGCCGCCATGGTTCTTCGCCACCGAGCGCACGATGAAGAGGCCCAGCCCGCTGCCCTTGGTCCGCACCGCACCGAGCGCGGGCGTGCGGTAGAAGCGCCGGAAAATCCGCTTCAGTTCGGTCGACGAGATCCCGATGCCGCGATCGGCGACACGTACCGCGAGGCGGCCCTGTTCCACGTCTTCGACGGTGACGCGGATGCGCACCTCAGCCTGCGAGTACTTGACGGCGTTGTCGAGGAGGTTCCACACGGCGGCCTTGAGCTCTTCGACGCTGCCGAGCACGATCGCGGGGACCCCGTGGCTACAGTCCTCGTAACCGAGCGAGCCCTCGTCGAGGTGAAATCTGGTGCGCGCCAGCTCGACCGACTCCTTGGTGATCTCGGCGAGGTTCACCCGGCCACGCACGTCACGCCGGAACCGCGACCGCACGCTGCCGGCGCGAAGCACCTGTTCGACCGTGTGCAGGAGCCGGTCGCTGTCCTCGAGCATGATCCGGTAGAACTCGCGCCGTTTGTCCGCGTCGAGCTCGCGGGTCTGCAGCGTCTGCAGATACAGGCGGATCGACGCGATGGGCGTCTTCAATTCGTGCGTGACGGCGTTGAGGAACGAGTCCTGCTGCTCGTTCCGCCTGATTTCGCGGACCAGGAAGATCGTATTCAGCACCATGCCGCCAATGATGAGGAGGAAGAAGATGACGCCAAGGATGGCGAGCACCCCCATCTGCCAGTTGAGGACGACCCAGCTGACGTTGAGGGCCACGGCGATGGCGACGAGACAGATGCCGAAGACGGTGAAAAAAATCACCGACCGCCGGCGGCCCCTGATCATTCCAGAAGCTTACCCGATTGGGGAACGCGGTCTGTGAATTGCTGGTGGTGGATTGGGTGCTTCGATTGGCCCCGGAAACAGAAACGGCGGAGCCTTCAAAAGGCCCCGCCGTTGATTCGACAATCGACAATCAGCAATCGACAATGCTTCAGGCCGCTTCTTCGGCAGGCAGCCGCGTGAGCTTGGCGACCTTCACGTCGCTCACGAGTCCGATCGCGTTGAACAGCTTCAGCGTGATCCAGCTGATGTCAAATTCGTACCACGCAAGGCCGTGTCGCGCCGAGACCGGGTGCGCGTGATGGTTGTTGTGCCAGCCCTCGCCGAACGTGAGCAGCGCCACCCACCAGCTGTTGCGCGAGTCGTCTCGCGTTTTGAAGCGCCGCGTGCCCCACATGTGCGTCGCGGAGTTCACGAGCCACGTGCCGTGCAGGCCGACGACCGCGCGGAGGAAGACGCCCCACAGGACCATCGGCCAGCCGCCGACCGCGAGCAGCAGGAGACCCACCGCAACCAGCGGCACATAGTGGTACGTGTTCAGCCAGCGATAGAAGGGATCGGCGGCGAGATCGGGCGCGTATTTCGCCATCAACTCGGTGTCGTTGTGGTGCGTGTCGCCAAACAGGATCCAGCCGGCGTGGGCCCAGAAGCCGCCGTCGCGCGGCGTGTGCGGATCGCCGTCGTGATCCGAATGCTGATGGTGGATGCGGTGTGTCGCGACCCAGAAGATCGGCCCGCCCTCGAGCGACAGCGTCCCGCAGACCGCCAGGAAGTACTCGAACGCCTTCGAGGTCTTGTAGCCCCGGTGGGTGTGCAGCCGGTGGTAGCCGAGGCTGATACCGAACCCGACCGCCATCCAGTGGAGCACGAGCGCCACCAGGAAATTGGTCCAGGTGAAATAGAACAAAGCCACGACGGCAAGGACGTGGAAAATCACCATCACGGTGGCGGTAATCCAGTTCAGGTTCGAAGTCGAATACTCAGGGCGGACAGAAACGGTCGGTGTACTCACGCTGGCTCCTCGGCGGGTGAATGAACCTTTAAAGTAGCAGGTTCGCCGGGGGCCGTTTGTAAGACTTCTGTACGCGCCTAACTCATTGCGGCCATGGGAGTTCTCAGCCGCGCTTCCGCTGGAATTCGGCCATGAACTGCACGAGCGCGTCCACGCCCTCCTCCGGGAAGGCGTTGTAGATTGACGCGCGCAGCCCCCCGACCGATCGGTGTCCGTTGAGGCCGTCGAGTCCGGCGGCGGTGGCCTCCTTCGCATACTTCTTCTCGAGCGCTTCGTTCGGCAGCCGGAACGTGACGTTCATGCGCGACCGGCTGTCCTCTTTCGCGTGACCGCGATAGAAGCCCGTGCGGTCGATCTCGGCGTACAGCTTGTCCGCCTTGCGCGCGTTCCGCTTTTCGATCGCGGCCAGCCCCCCCTGCTTCAGCAACCACGCCAGCACGAGCCGCATGACGTAAATCGTGAAGACCGGCGGGGTGTTGTACATCGACGCGTTTTCCACGTGTACACCGTACTGCAGCATCGTCGGCAACGACGACGGCGTACGCGTGAGCATGTCGTCGCGGACGATCACGAGCGTGAGGCCGGCCGGCGCGAGGTTCTTCTGGGCGCCGGCGTAGATCAGGGCGAACTTCGAGACGTCAATCGGCCCGCTGAACATGTCGGACGACGTGTCGGCAACGAGCGGCACGGCGCCGACGTCGGGCACGTAGTGGAATTCGGTGCCGAAGATGGTGTTGTTGGTCGTGTAGTGCACGTACGCGGCCCCCGGATCGAGCGTCAGCTCGCGCTGCGCGGGAACACGCGTGAAATTCTCAGCCTCGGTGGTCGCGGCGATCTTCACTCCGCCGACCCGCTTGGCTTCCTTTACGGCTTTTTGCGACCAGGCGCCCGTCACGATGTAGTCGGCGGAGGCCTGCGGCGCCAGCAGGTTCATGGGGACCATTGAAAATTGCAGGCTGGCGCCGCCCTGGAGGAAGAGCACGTGGTAGCCATCCGGGATCCCGGCAAGCGTGCGCAGATCGGCCTCGCAGCCCCCGAGGATGTCCTCGAATGGCTTCGACCGGTGGCTGATCTCCAGGATCGACATCCCCACCCCGGGCAGCGATAACAGATCGCGCTGCGCCTGCTCGAGCACCTCAACCGGGAGCACCGCGGGACCTGCCGAGAAATTGAAAATACGGGTTGTCGTCGTCATGAACTGAAAGCCTCTGCATGGAACGGGAACTAGAGTCGTACGACCTGGAGATCGAGAATGTCGCCGTTGGTCGCCTTGATTCGGTCGCGCAGCGATGTCGGGGGCTCGCCGTCGAGGTTGATGCGCGCGACGGCCGCTTCCGCCCCTTCGAAGACGATGTTTTCGGTTTCCTGCACGTTCAGGTTCGCCTCCCGAAGGTGATCGAAGACGTGCGCGAGGACGCCGGGGCGATCGCGATGGCGAACGACGAGCATGTGCGTCGCGGGGGTCCGTTTCGCGAGATTCACGGCGTTTGGAACTCTCCCGGTTTCCTTGTAGCTGCGGACGATCCTGACCGTCTCGTTCGCAATCGCTTCCTGCGCCTGGTCGGTGGACGCCCCGATGTGGTGCGTGCCGTACACGCCCGGACGCGACACGAACTCGTCGTGGAAGTCCGCCACCGCCGCCGCGGGCTCGTTCGCGAACACGTCCAGCCCGACGCGGAGCGACTTGTCCTTTGCCGCGGCGGCGAGCGCCGGATAATCCACGACTTCACCACGCGCGGTGTTCACGAAGATGGCCCCCGGCTTCAGGCGATCGAGCAGCGCGGCATTGACGATTCCCTTCGTGTCCGGGGCCAGCGCAAGGTGCACGCTCAGGATGTCGGCGCGCGCGGCGACGTCGGCAGGCGTCGGCGCGAGGTCGATCCTGACGCTCCGCACCGCCCCCTCGAGGCCCATGTCGCGCGCGTCCTGCTCGCTCATCGGCCGGTCTGCCCCGGCGTAGCGCCGGCTCCACAGCACGACGGGCATGCCGAAGCCGGCGGCGCGGCGAATCATCTCCTGTCCGACGTGGCCGCCGCCGAGAAGCCCGAGCGTCCGGCCATACAACCCCTGCGCCTTCGAGAATTCCTTCTTG
This sequence comes from Acidobacteriota bacterium, assembly GCA_031404215.1. GTDB lineage: Bacteria > Acidobacteriota > Vicinamibacteria > Vicinamibacterales > 2-12-FULL-66-21 > JALZOC01. The sequence continues at coordinate 2,385 of JANNHC010000690.1, read as the reverse complement.
TTCCACTTGCCGGCGCGAAGCGCCGCGACGTTATCCGGCACGCGCCGATCCAGCGCAAGGATGAGAGCGAAGGCAAGCTCCGCCACGGCAATGGCATTCTTGCCGGGACAGTTGGACACGTAGATTCCGCGTTGCGAAGCGCCCGCGACGTCAATGGTGTTGTATCCCGCGCCTGCGCGCACGACGAGCGACAGGCGGCCCGCATCGAGCATCGGCGTGGTGACCTTCGTCCCCCGCACGACGAGCACGTCGGCGCCGGTGGCCGCGATGGCCTGCGAAAGCGTGTCGTCCTTCAGGTCCGGCTCGTACACGACGTCACAGCCGGCGGCCTTCAACCCTTCGATGCCGCTCGATTCGAACTTGTCGGCGACGAGGACTTTCATATGACGTGAATCAGCAGCCCGTCGCGAAGTTTCGGCTCGAACCAGGTCGATTTCGGGGGCATGATGCCGCCGCTGTCCGAGATAGCCATCAGATCGTCGATCGTCACGGGATACATGGAGAACGCAACCGCGGCCTTCCCGGAATCGACGGCGCGAACGAGTGCATCCGTGCCGCGCGCGCCGCCGACGAAATCGATTCGCTTGTCCGTCCGCACATCGCCGATGTTCAAGATCTCCTCCAGGACCGCGCGCTGCAGCCGCGCGACGTCGAGGGTGCTCGCGTGCAGATCGTCTTCGGGCGGGACGCTGGCGAGATCCACCGAGTACCATCGCCCGTCGAGGTACATCGAAACGAATCCCTTGTGCTGAGGCACAGGGCCGCCGTCGGTGACCTCGAAACGCAGCCTGAGCGCCGCCAGAAACTGCCGGGCGGTGCGCCCGGCCAGATCCTTCACCGTCCGGTTATACGGAAGGATCTGCATCTGGCTGTCGGGAAAGGCCACGGCGATGAACGTGTCGGCGCCGGCCTCGCGGGCGGCGGATTCCTCGCGATTCCGCAGCTCGGTCCGCGCCCGGGCGGCGCTCGCCACCCGGTGATGACCGTCGGCGATGTAGAGCGCCGGAATCTTCTGAAACGCGCCGGCCAGCGCGCGCCCGTGGTCGAGGCCCGCGCGCCACACCGTGTGCCGCACCCCATCGTCGGCGGAGAAGTCGAACAGCGGCGCTCCCGCCGTGACCTCGCGCGCCAGCACGTCGATGGCGGCGTCGGCGCGATAGGTGAGGAAGACCACGCCCGTCTGGGCACGGAGCTCGACAATGTGCCGGGTGCGATCGTCCTCTTTGTCGCGTCGCGTCCGCTCATGCTTCTTGATGGCGCCGGATTCGTATTCGTCGATCGAAAAGCAGCACGCCAGGCCCGTCTGCTCGTGGGCCTCCATCTTGAGCCGGTAAAAGTACAGCGACGGCGTCTCGTCGAGCACCAGCGGCGCGCGCTCGCGCAAGGCGGAAAAATTCCGCCGCGCCTGCTCGTAGACGCGCGGCGAGTAGGGATCCGTATCCGGGGGCAGGTCGATCTCCGACCGCGTGACGTGAAGGAAGCTCAGCGGATTGGACGCGGCCAGCTGTCGCGCTTCCTCGGTGCTGACGACGTCGTAGGGGACCGAAGAGACGGCGGCCGCCTTGTCCGGCGCCGGTCGCAAGGCGCGGAACGGATGGATCGAAGCCATCCGATCATTGTAATTCAGGTGATTCAGATCACCGGCCGATGGCCTGTACCGCGTCGGGCTGCTGGGGCAGCCCGGCAGCGGCTGGGGGTTCGGAGAGCGCACTCAGTGTCTTGTCGCGCTGTGCGAGAAATGCCGCGAGCTGTGCCGCGGGAATCGGTTCGCCAGGGGGAAGCTTCCGGTGCTCGATGAGTGGGTTCACGAAGACACCGTTCTTCTTCAGGCGATAGTCGAGGTGCGGGCCGGTGGCGGTGCCGGTGGCCCCGACCCGGCCTACGAGCTGCCCCTGATCGACACGCGCGCCGGTACGGATGCCACTGCCGAACGACGAGAGATGCAGGTAATAGCTCTCGAAGCCGCTCGCGTGACGGATGCGGACCATCTTCCCGCCGCCTCCGCTCCACCCGGCCGAAACGACCGTGCCTGCCGCGACCGACACCACCGAGGCGCCCACCGGCGCGCCGTAGTCGATGCCGAGGTGCGCGCGATACGTGCGGTAGACCGGATGACGTCGGCTTCGCGAAAATCCTGAGGTGATGCGCGGCTCGAACCGCAGGGGGGACCGGAGGAAGAATCGTTTCAGCGAGCGCCCGTTCTCGTCGTAGAACGCCGTTCGACCTGTCGCGGGATCCTCCCAGTGGAGCGCCTGCAGATCGCGTCCGTCGGTTTTGAAGCGCGCACCGAGGACGGCGCCGTAACCGGAGAACTGCCCGCCGTGGCTCGACTTCTCGACCAGGATCTCGAAGCCGTCGCCTGGCTGCAGGTCGCTCTCGAAATCA
>JANNHC010000689.1:0-4135 GCA_031404215.1 Acidobacteriota bacterium | reverse complement strand
GCCGCCGCTCGGTGCCCCGGCTGTCTTCTGCCGCTTGATGCTCTGGCGTCGGGACCGCGCAGCTCAGCGTCGCGACGATGGTCACAATGAGAGAGCGCAGCTGGATGACCTCCATGCACTTCAGGTGTGCTTTGACCCCTGCCACTTCTCGAGCAGACGTTGGGTCAGGGTACGGCGTTTCGGCGAGAACTGACTCGCTGCCGCGCGAACATACGGACGCAGCTGCCGGGCGGCATAGGTGGCATACCCGACCTGACTGATCTCGCCGAGCGTCTCCCTGTAATGATCGAGAAGCCCCGCGCCGACCACGTAGCCGGTACGCGCCGCAGCTGCGCCTGCGGATGCGGAGAGCCATCGCACGCCCTCAGGAACGGCCCGCACGGCTGACACGGCCATCATCGACGATGTTTCGAAGATCGACCGGTCCTGTCGCGTGGACTCCGTCTTGATCAGTGACCACACATGCTCGATGGTGTTCCGAGACGGGAAGCTGGCAGCCTGCAGGTCCCGCGCGTCCGCCCGAATCGCTTCCCATTCCTTGCGAAGTCCGGCCACGTCGAGGGGCGGGGTGTTGATCGTCGCGGCCAGCCTGGACGAAGTGCGTTCGAGGCCGTCCAGCAGCTGATCGACACTGTTGAACTGCGCGTCTTTCTCCAGCAGGCCCTGCGTCTTCAACGCGTCGGAGATTTCGGGGATCAGCTGGCGGCCCATGCCGCAGACATCCGCCAGCGCGGCCAGGACCCAGACGGGCGATGCGCGAAAGGCGACGACGCCCAGTATTTCGACGGCGTTGCCCGCGGTGCGCCTGGCGAGAAAGTTATCGGGCAACTTCTCGTCGGCGCTGTACGCGCCCTCGACGCCGCCGACCTGCTCGATCAGGAACCGGAGCGTTGCGTCCACGAGGTTTTGGTAGAGCCGGCTCTGTCGCACGCCGTCCGGAAGGGCGACCTCTCCCACTTCACGCGCCACTCCAGCGCCAAGTCCCAAGGCGGAGCGGACAAACCGCTCGGGCAGAGAAAGCAGATAGGTTCTGACGGTCATTCGACTGCTATTCCTCCAGGATCCCGAAGGCTTGTTCAGTATGACCCAACCGCCAGCGCCGCGGACGATCAAGGAAATCAGCAACTTGCAATACGGCCTGGCCGTCTAACCACCCGTGCTTCTCCAGGACATTCGCTACGCTCTCCGCAACCTCTGGCACAGCAAGGGATTCGCCACGGTGGCGATTCTCTGCCTGGGCTTCGGCATCGGCCTGAACGCGACCATCTTCAGTCTCATCGACGGCGTGCTGCTCAAGCCGTACCCGTACACCGATCCCGACAGGATCCTCGTGGTTGGCGAGCAGAATCAGCGCACCGACAGTCAAGAAGGCCTGTCGTATCTCGACATGCGGGACTGGAAGGAGGCCAACTCGGTCTTCACGACGATTGCGGGCGTGGCAGGACGGAGCCTGACCATCTCGGACCGCGGAGGTGAGCCGGAGCGCTACCTCGGCGCCGGCGTTTCGTGGGACCTGTTTCCGCTGCTCGGGACTTCGCCGATTCTCGGCCACGGATTCACCGTCGAGGATGATCGCCCTGGTGCAGGCCCTGTCGTCCTGCTCGGCTACGACCTGTGGACCCGGCGCTATCGCGGGGACGCGCGCATCATCGGGGAATCGATTCGGATCAACGGCAAGCCTCACGTCGTGGTTGGCGTGATGCCGGCCGGGTTTGCCTTCCCCTTCAATCAGCGGCTCTGGATTCCGCTCGCGCCCATGGCGTCTCAGGATTTGCGCAGCGCGCGCGGCCTGTTTGCATTTGGCCGGATGAAGCCAGGCGTGACGATCGATCAGGCGCGCCAGGAACTCGACGCCATCGCCGGCCGCCTCGCCGGCCAATACGCGGCAACGAATGAAGGCTGGACCTCACACCTCCGCACGCTGCGCGAGGCGTTTCTGCCGGATGAAGTGCCCCTCGTGCTCTACCTGATGATGGCCGGCGTCACGCTCGTGCTGTTCATCGCGTGCTCGAACGTCGCCAATCTCCTGCTGGCGAGGGCCGCTGGCCGGCGCCGCGAGATCGCCGTACGTACAGCGCTCGGCGCGGGCCGCGGCCGCATCGTCCGGCAGTTGCTCACCGAGAGCGTTGTGCTGGGGTTGATCAGCGTGCCCCTCGGCATCGTCCTGGCCGCGGTCGGTACGAAGCTGATTGCCGCTGGCATGCCGCCCGACCAGGTGCCCTACTACGTGCGGTGGGAGCTGGACTGGCGGTCGGTGGTTTACACCGTGGTCATCGCCGCGACGACGGCGCTGGTGTTCGGACTGTTTCCGGCGCTGCAGGTCTCGCGCGGGAACCTGCACGAGACGCTGAAGGAAGGCACGCGAGGGAACAGCGTCGCCAAGTCCTTCTTGCGAAGCACGCTGGTGGTCGCGCAGGTGGCGTTTGCGCTCGTGGCGCTCGTGGGCGCACTCCTGTTCGTCCGCACGTTCATGAACCTCGGGGGTTCCGATCTCGGCTTCGATACGAAGCCGCTCATGGCGATGCGATTCTATCTGGCTGGCGACGTGTACGACGCCGAGGATGCCAAGCTGCGGCGTGTCGAGGACGTCGTCAGACGAGTGGAGGCGCTGCCGGGAGTACGGGCCGCGTTCGCGTCGAATCTCGTTCCGCTCAGCAACGGCGGAGGGGGCGGCACGGTGGTCGTCGATGGACGGCCCGCGCAGGCGAATGAACGGGCGGGCATTGCCTTCATCGGCGTCACGCCGCACCTCATTCCGACGCTCGGCATTACGACGACGCGCGGGCGCGACTTCACGGATGCTGAAGGCTGGTCGCATACACCTGTCGCGATCATCAATCAGACCATGGCCAAGAGGTTCTGGACGGGCGGCGATTCGGTGGGCGGACGGTTCCGGCTCGCTGAGGACCCGAAGGCCGAGTGGTTCACGGTCATCGGCGTGACGCCGGACGCCAACGTCTTCGGCATCGACCCGTCCAACGAGCAGCCGCCGGCTGTGGCATACGTCCCATACGCCTACCAGCAGATGCTCAATACCGGCCTCACGATTCGCGTGGAAGGGGAGCCGACGTCCATTACGTCGGCCGTGCGCTCGGCGCTTCGCGCCGCCGATCCGAACCTGCCGATGTTCCAGGTGCGGACGATCACCGAAGCGCGACGGTTGAGCTTCTGGCAGTACGGGCTGTACGGCTGGATCTTTGGAACGATTGGCGTGATGGGTTTGCTGCTCGCGGCGATTGGTGTCTACGGCGTGCTGTCGTACTCCGTGTCTCAGCGAACGCAGGAAATTGGCGTGCGGGTGGCGCTCGGTGCGGGCCACCGCGATATTCTCAGTCTAGTAGTCGGTCACGGACTCCTGCTGGCCGGTATCGGCATCGGCGCCGGGTTGGCGCTTTCGGCGGCGGCTATGCCGCTCGCGCGTTCGCTGCTCTACAACGTGAGTCCGTTCGACCCGCTCACGTTCGGCGCGGTGGCGACGTTTCTCGTGCTGGTCGCGTTTCTGGCGAGTTACGTGCCGGCGCGGCGCGCGACCAGAGTCGATCCGGTTGGGGCGTTGAGAGGGGAATGACCAACCTCCCCTGCCGTCGCGCGGACCATACGGCGCGCTTCGACGAGACGCAAGGCGTGGAGTGCGAAGCCCTACCGCCGAGGAATCACAGTGCGATACGTCGAGTCTGACCACCTGGGTGAGTGCCATCGACGAACACTCCCGAGGTTGGCGATGAGGTGCTCACCCTGGAGCTGGAGGAGGTAACTCCGTCCCTGTTGCAGTCGGATCCAAACTCGACCGGGCCAGCCAGCCGCGCCGAGCTCGGCATTTTTATTGACCCTGTCCACAGGCACTTGCGCGTACAAGCCAGCAATCAACGGCGGGCAACGAGGACGGCTCGCTTTCTGCACAAGCTGTGGACGCAGGTGCGACAGGAGAATGTTTGCAGCTGCGAAAGTCAACGTCCAACCGTCGCGTTCGAGGTAGGTTCGCCATGGAGATGCCCGGCGGAGACGCCGGCAGAGCTCAATGAACCGAACGGCGAGGACAACGATTCAAGGCCGAAGGAGGCTACTCAATGAAGCGGGTACTTACAGGAACATTCTTGGCAGCGACGTTCGCAGTCGGGCTTTCAGCGCAGGCGCC
>JANNHC010000688.1:0-3839 GCA_031404215.1 Acidobacteriota bacterium | reverse complement strand
CATCAGCTCTCGCGGAGAGAAGGTCGTCTTTCAAGGCTTACGGTCTTTCGTGCAGGCCGGAAGGAGGGAGGGAAGCGAGTGCCTCAGATTCTCGGCAAGGTCACTTCGGTCTGCTTGAGGTATTTGCCTTTCTTGTCCGCGTACGACACCTCGCATTCCTCGTCGCTCTGAAAGAACAGCACCTGCGCGATCCCCTCATTGGCGTAGATACGGGCTGGCAACGGCGTCGTGTTCGAAATCTCGAGCGTGACGGTCCCTTCCCACTCCGGCTCGAACGGCGTCACATTCACGATGATGCCGCACCGTGCGTAAGTCGATTTGCCGAGACAGATCGTGAGCACGTTGCGTGGGATCCGGAAGTACTCGATCGTCCGCGCCAGCGCAAACGAGTTCGGGGGCACGATGCAGACGTCCGTTTTCACGTCAACGAACGACCGCGGGTCGAAGTTCTTGGGATCGATGACGGTGTTGTTGATGTTCGTGAAGATCTTGAATTCGTCGGCGACGCGAATGTCGTAGCCGTACGACGAGAGGCCGTACGAGACGACACCGGCACGGACCTGACGGTCTTCGAAGGGCTCGATCATCCGGTGCTCGAGCGCCATCTTCTTGATCCAGCGATCAGACTTGATTGACATCGTATCCTCTTCTATCACGGCTCGCTCGGCGGCGCGCGTCCTTGCACAGCTCAGCCCATCAGGCAGGTCACCGTCGGAACACGGCCAGCAAGAGTGACAGGATGATGCTCAGCACGATCGAGGTGGCCAGGGGAAAGTAAAACGTGCCGCTCCCACGGCGGAAGACCACGTCGCCGGGTAGCCGGCCGAACGGGATGCCCGCCAGCATCAGGAGGCCGACACCCGCGATGACAAGGCCGGCAATGACGAGAACCTTTCCCACGCTGCCTACCGCGAAAGCTCAATCCCGGGGAAGAAATACGACAGCTCAAACGTTGCGGTCTCGGGCGCGTCGGAGCCATGCGTGGCGTTGTTTTCAATCGACCGCCCGAACTCCTTGCGAAGCGTCCCGGCGTCCGCCTTTGCCGGATCGGTCGCCCCCATGAGGGTCCGCCACTTCTTAATCGCGTCCGGCGCGTCGAGCGCCAGCACGACGGCTGGACCGGAGGACATGAAGGCCGTCAAGCTCGAGAAGAAGGGGCGCTCGCGATGCACGGCGTAAAACCCCTCCGCCTCCCTCTTGGACAGATTCACCAGGCGCATGGCACGAATCTGGAATCCCTCGGCTTCGATGCGTTGAATAATCGCGCCGGTCATACGCGCGCGGACCGCGTCCGGCTTGATGATGGCAAATGTACGGTCCATATCCGCCCATTATAGGTCACGAAACAGCACGGACGCTCGGGTGAGGCAGACCGTGGAAAGCGATCTCAGTGAAAGGTGTCAATGACCGAGAAAACGGGACCACCGCGCCACGAGTCTGACGAGCATCTGGGCGCCGTGGAAGGCGACCGTCCGACAGACACCCCGAATCAAGGCAACCGGAATGCCCCTGGCCTCGACGCCGAGGGCCTGCCGAACGACCCGGTGGCAATCTGCGAGGATACGATCGGCGCGAACGTCGATGGATCGGAAGGGGGCTAAAGCTACCGCGGTGCCGGGGTATTCGTCGCGACAGGCTTCAGATACTTGTCGTACCAGGCGATGTAGCGATCGAGCCGGTCCTTCTTGTAACTCGGGATCGTGATCCCGTGAAACTGGTTCGGATAAATCACGAGCTCGGTATCGACGCCCAGGCTGCGAAGCGCCTGATACATCTGCTCGCCGCCGAGGACTGGCACGTTGAAGTCCTTCTCGCCGCCCATGAAGAGCGTGGGCGTGCGGATCCGATCCGCGTGAAAAAACGGATACGACAGTTTGATCCAGAGGTCCTGATTCTTCCAGGGAGGACCAAGCTCGTTTTCGTACTGCGTGATGTACATGTCAGTCCCGTACATCGAGATCTGGTTCGAACTGCCTGCGCCGCTGATCGCGGCCTTGAACCGGCCGTCGGTGGCGATCGTGTAGTTGGTGAGGATGCCACCGTAGCTCCATCCGCCAATCCCGAGCCGTAAAGGATCCACATAGTCGAGCTTCTGCACGTAATCCATCGCGCCCAGAAGATCGACGACTTCCTTGTTTCCCCAATCCGCGAAGATCGCTTTCTGGTAGGCGCTGCCCCGTCCGTTGCTCCCACGATAGTTCACGGCGACCACCACGTAACCGCTGGCGGCGAGCGCCTCGCGCTCGAAGTTGAAGGCATTGGTATCCTGCCCGTTGGGCCCGCCGTGGATCCGCAGCAACGCCGGATACTTGCGGCCCGCCTGGAAGCTGGGCGGCTTCACGATCAGTCCGTGGACGTCCGTACCATCCTTGCTGGTCGCGGCGAATTCATCCGTCGTCCCCAGCAACACGTTCCGGAACCACTCGTCGTTCTGATGCGAAAGCCGGCGCAACTTCCCGCTCTCCAGGGCGTGGATTTCCGGCACCTCGGCCGGCGTTGATGCGACCACGGCGATGCCGCCATCCCTGCCAGCGGAGAATGTGTTCACTGCGCGCGGACCGCTGATGAGCCTCTCCACCTTGCCGCCCGCTGCGGAGATCTTCGCGATATGTTCCGAGCGGTCGTCGGAAACGGTGAACAGGATTGAGCCGTCCGCCGTCCACACTGGTGCCCGGACCGGACGGTCAAGCGCCTCGGTCAGGACGCGCGCCGCCCCGCCAGCAGCCGAGACGACGGCGAGGCGGTGTTGATCGTAGGCGGAGTACTTGAGGTCCTCGCCCAGCAGATAAGCAATCGAGCGTCCATCCGGACTGAACGACGGTCGCCCACTCTCGTCTTCCGGGGTGGCCGTCAGTCTCTTCTCCTTGGCTCCCGGGCGCGCCTCGATGATGAACAGGTCCTTGTTGGGCGCCTTGTCCACATCACCTTCGCCGTGGCGCCGGATGAAGGCGACTTGCGATCCGTCGGGAGACCATGCCGGGGATTCTTCGTTGAATGCGCCCGGCGTCAGCAGCTCGGCTTTCCTGGCGGTAATGTCGAACAGCTGAAGGTGGGAGCGCTCTCCGCGGAGGTAGCCGTTGATATCCGCCTTGAAGTAATAGCGATTGATCACAATCGGCTTCGGGGTTTTCGGCTCAGCGTCTTTCTTGTCTTTCTCCTTGTCGCTGTCGTCTGCCACCGCCGGATCGGGTTCCTCAACGACCAGGACGAATCGCTTGCTGTCAGGCGACCACGAGTAGTCCGAGACTCCGCCCTTGATCTCGGTCAACTTGACCGCCTCGCCACCGGCCCGGTTGAGCAGCCAGATCTGGGCGCTCTTCGCGCCCTGCCGGGAGGAAAGGAAGGCGAGGTACTGGCCATCCGGGCTCCACCGTGGCGACGACTCTCCTTCAGGCGAGGATGTGATCTGGATCTGCTGCTGCCCGTCCCAGCTCACCATCCAGACGTCGGTGTCGTTCTTGTCGGTGTCCTTGATTGCGCGCGCGACGGTGTAGGCCACCCATTTCCCGTCGGGAGATCGCTGCGGGTCGCGGACTTCCTTCAGATTGAACAGGTCGTCCACGCTGAGCGGCCGCTTGCCCTGTGCGAACGTCGTCGCGCCGAGACACATGGCAATGCAGATCACCAGTCGGGTATGTCGTGACATCAGGCCTCGTCTATCAACTACGCTCGGTGGGGCCCCTTTAGATTCCCCACCTCGCTGCGCGCTCGGGGCGACGCTTCGCATCGCTTCCCTCCGGCCCTCGCTTGCGGCCGCAGGCGCTTACTTCAGGCTTTCCATGATCTCGTCGAGCACTTCGCGGCCTGGCCTGACCCGCTCGAGCGGCAGGGTCGCGAGC
>JANNHC010000687.1:0-1639 GCA_031404215.1 Acidobacteriota bacterium | reverse complement strand
GGGGCGGATCGGTCCTCAGTGACGCCGCAGGGATGATCGATCCGTGGCCGGCGGACGGTTGCCACTAGCAGCCCGTGGTAAAAGTCTGCGATTAGGGATCGACACGATCGATCTCTCGTACTACACTGCGACACATGGCGATGGGCACACGCGAGGACGAGCAGGCGGCGTTGTGGATCGCGACCTCGGAGTTGCCGAAGTCGCCGGGCCATCCGTTCTACACGCGGCTGAACGAGTTGCTCGACGCGCACGCCTTCGATCCGTTCGTTGAGGGTCTGTGCCGCAGGTTCTATGCGAAGGTCATGGGCCGCCCGAGCCTGGCGCCTGGCCGCTACTTCCGGTTGTTGCTGCTCGGCTACTTTGAGGGGATCGATTCGGAACGAGGGATGGCGTGGCGTGCGACCGACTCGTTGGCGATTCGGGGGTTCTTGCGCCTGCCATTGGACGAAGCGCCACCCGATCATTCGACGATATCGCGGACCCGACGCCTGATCGACCTCGAGACGCACCGCGCGGTGTTCACGTGGATCCAGGGCCGGCTCGTCGAAATGGGACTGCTCACAGGGAAGACCATCGCGATCGATGCGACCACGCTGGAGGCGAACGCGGCGATGCGCAGCATCGTGCGACGCGATACGGGCGAGAGTTATGAGGCCTTTCTGACCGGGCTCGCGAAGGCGTCTGGCGTCGAGACGCCGAGTCGCGAAGAACTGGCGCGGCTGGACCGCCAGCGCAAGAAGACGACCTCGAACGAGGATTGGACCTCTCCGGCCGATCCCGATGCGAAGGTCACGAAGATGAAAGACAAGCGGACCCATCTGGCCCACAAAGCCGAGCACGCGGTGGACCTGGAGACCGGCGCCATCGTCGCGGTCACGCTGCAGGGCGCTGACAAAGGCGACACGACGACGATCGTCGAAACGGCGATGGCGGCCGCCGAGCAGATCGAGGACGCGCAGGCTGAGGTACCGGATCCCCAGGAGCTGGAAGAGGTCATCGCCGACAAGGGGTATCACAGCAATCAGACCATGGTCGACTTCGACGCGATGGGCCTCCGCACCTACATGGCGGAGCCGGACCGGGGCGTGCGCGATTGGTCGAAGGAACCTGAAGCCCAGGCGCCGGTGTACGGCAATCGTCGCCGGATGTGGGGCCGACGCGGGCGTCGCCTGATGCGTCGACGCGGCGAGTTGCTCGAACGCACGTTCGCGCACGTCTACGACACCGGGGGGATGCGGCGCACCCATCTGCGCGGGCACACGAACATCCTGAAGCGCCTCCTCATTCACGCGGGTGCCTTCAATCTCGGGCTCCTCATGCGTCAGGCGATCGGCATCGGGACGCCGCGCGGGCTGCAGGGCCGCCTCGCCACCGTTCTTGCGACGCTCTGGGGGCTCATGCGCGCGCTCCCACGCCGCGCGCTCACATCTAGACGTCCGATCGACTCGTCACCATCTCGCGCGACCGGGTTCCTTCACCGACCGCTCGAATGGTGTCCTGGTCAGCGATGAACACTTACACCACGGGCTGCTAACGCCCAAAGATGGCAGGAGCCATAGAGACAAAAACGGCTTCTGCCGGTAGACCTCGCCGACATCGACCACGCCGACGAGTTGTCCGGGGCGGATCACCAGCCGGT
>JANNHC010000686.1:0-1665 GCA_031404215.1 Acidobacteriota bacterium | reverse complement strand
GTCATTGCCGGACTGGGCTGCTCGGGCATGAAAGTATCGGCGAAGCTGTACAAGCTGCTGGTCTACGAGACAGGCGGCCTTTTCCGTCCGCATCGCGACACCGAAAAGGTTGACGGCATGTTCGGCACCTTGGTCGTTGTGCTTCCGTCGGCGCACGGCGGGGGCGAATTGATCATCCGCCACGGAACACGCGAGGTCAGCGTGAATCTTTCAAGCCCTGACGTGTCGGAGCTGAGATTTGCCGCGTTCTACGCCGACTGCGAGCACGAGGTGAAACCGATCACGCATGGCAACCGCGTCTGCCTGACCTACAACCTCAGCCTCGCCGAAAAAGACGAGAACAAGGACAAGAATACGAGGCGGCACGCGGTGGTGACGGCGCCAGTCTACGAACGCGAGGTTGCGGCGGCCGCGGAAATATTAACGGCAACGTTTCGGAAAGCGGGCGCACCCACGAAGCTCGCGTGGCTGCTGGAGCATCACTACAGCGCGGCCGGACTGTCGTTCGCGGGGTTGAAAGGCCACGACGCGGCACGCGTCCAGGTGCTGCGTCGGGCCGCGGAACGGGCGGAATGCACAGCGCACCTCGGCGTCGTGCATATCCAGGAGACGGGTCCGGCCGAACCGCATTTCGATAGGTACGAGTCTGGCGGCTGGCGTTCCGGATGGCAGGACGATGACGCGCCCGACGAAGACGAGGATCTCGAGCAGGACAAGGAGGCCGACGTCCGTGACAATTTCGATGTAATCGAGGTGTCGGACGCCTGGCACTACGTGGACCACTGGGTGGATGCCCAGAATCGATCCGTCGATTTCGGCAAGCTGCCCCTGAAGGAGAACGAGCTGCTGCCAGCCGGCGCCCTGGACGATGCCGCTCCCGACGAACAACGGCTGACCGAAGCCACGGGCAACGAGGGAGCGAGTTTCGAGCGGTCCTACCGTCGCGCGGCTCTCGTCATGTGGCTTCGCAATCGTTCCGCTGACGTGCTGCTGCAGGGAGGCGTTCGCGCCGTCATGCCGTATCTGAAGGACATCGCACAGCGGTGCAGCCTCCCGTCCGCATTACCAGCAGAGCGAGCCGCCGCCCGTTCGATCGCGGGCCGGATCGTCAGGGCGTGGAAACGCGAGCTTGCCGACGCCAATGGACTCATGCATGGGGAGGCACCGAGTCGGACCGACATGGTCACGGTCCTCGGCCAGCTTGCGGATGCCGCGCTTCTCGAGGCATTCGTCAACGACATCGTGGTGCGAACATACGACGGCGGCGAAAACGAGGCGCTGGCCGCCAACGCGACGTTGCTCGGCGCCCGAAGGGCGGGCGGATTATTCTCCAACCTGGCTCGCGCTCACGTGCCATCGCGCCGTGGAGCATGCGTGGATCTTCTCTCGCGCCTCGTCCACGAACAGGGTCCCGCACCCGGCGCGGCGTGGCGGAGCGGCTTGCGGGCCTTCGCTGCGGCCGTCATCGAGGAGCTGCCAAAACGGCAGAAACGCACCGCTGCATCTGATCTGGATGACGACCTGCCCGGCGCACGGGACATCCCGAGAGCCATCGACCGGGATGCCGAGATGGTGGTCACGCTTCTCGACAGCCTTGCGGCCATCGATGCACCGGACCTGCGCCGCGCCGCGTGCAGCGCCGTTGCCGCCGCCCACTCGTTTGAC
>JANNHC010000685.1:0-4001 GCA_031404215.1 Acidobacteriota bacterium | reverse complement strand
GGATGGAAATCGAGAACGAGCGAGCAGAACGGCGTGGCGATGGTCGCGAAGTACGGCTTCTCCGGCCCCGAGGAGTGGGTACAGCTCGACATTTCGCTCAATCCCAATCCGGTCGACACCATGTGGGTTCTTCGTATCCCGGTCTGCCTCGACGCCGCATGCTCTCAGAGCATCAACATGTTCGCGTCGCATTGGTACGGCACGGGGGACACCGCGAGCGCCAGCTACGACCGGCAGGCCGCACAGACCGTGGCGTTCTTGCAGCGAGCCGGCGGCACGACACCGCACGTGCTCATCGGCGACCTCAACGTCTGGGAAGGCACGCCCGCCTGCGGCCAGACACCGATGACGGCCGGCCTGCAGCGCCTCCGCGACGCCGGCTACACCGACGCGTGGCCGTTGCTCCACGGCAGCGCCGAAGGATTCACGGGCATGACGAACCGCGTCGGCTGCGGCTCACCTGTGGGATACGGCTGGAAACGCCCGGATTACACGTGGTCGCCGTCCAGCTACCTTCCTGTGTCAATCACGCGCTTCGGCGTCGTGCCTGGCGGAGATGAAGCGCCCTCCGATCACTACGGCCTCATCACGGAGTTTCCTTTTCCCGGCCCGGTCGCGAAGGTGGACGTCGTGGCCCCGATTGTCTCGCTGCTCAATCCAACGGAAGGGCAAACGTTCAGCGGCGGTTCATTGATGATTTCGGCGACGGCGACCGATGACCTCGCGGTCGCGCGCGTTGAACTGCGCGAGGACGGAATCGTCACCAACACCTTCACCGCAGCGCCATACCAGGCTTCCTCGAACATCGCATCAATTGATGGATCGCACACGATTGAAGCGCGTGCGTACGACGCGGCCGGGAACGTATCGTCCGACATGCGTCACATCCTCGTGTCCACGACGGCATCCGGCGGGACCGTGACGTCGCCGAGTGGAGAAATCGTGCTGTACGCGAAGAACGCGTCGGTCGTAGCCGGGGAGTGGCAGATCGTCGCCGACCCGCAGGCTGCCGGCGGCGCGCGCATGTGGAACCCGGACACCGCGGCGGCGAAGCTCGCCGCGCCGCTTGCCGCGCCCGCGAACTACTTCGAGCTTACGTTCGACGCCAAGGCCGGCCGCGGCTATCGCATCTGGATCCGCGGGCGCGCCGACAGGGACTACTGGGGTAACGACTCTGTCTACGTGCAATTCAACGGAGGCGTCACCGCAACCGGCACGCCGCTCTATCGGGTCGGGACGATCGACGGCACGTGGCTTGGCGTCGAGAACTGCTCGGGATGCGGCCTGTCGGGGTGGGGATGGAACGACAACGCGTATGGCACGGGAGCACTTGGGCCTCTCGTCTACTTCGCGACATCCGGGGCGCAGACGATTCGCGTGCAGCAGCGTGAAGATGGGATCTCGATCGATCAAATCGTGATGTCTCCGCAGTTGTATTTGACGAACGCGCCAGGCGTGACGAAGCAGGATGCGCTCATCCTTCCGCTGACCACGACGACGACGACAACGACCACGACGACGGCAGCAGGCACCGCCACCGAAATCGTCATCCGCGCCGGCACCGCCAGCAAGGTCGCGGGGACATGGGCACTCGTCGCAGATGCAACGGCGGCAAACGGTACGGCGGTCGGCAACCCGGAACTTGGCGCGGCGAAGGTGACCGCGGCAGCGGCCGCAGCCGCGAACTACGTCGAGTTCACGTTCCAGGCGGAGGCCGGTAGACCCTATAGGCTCTGGATGCGCGGCAAGGCGGAGGGGGATTCCTGGACGAATGACTCGGTGTACGTCCAGTTCAGCGGGTCGGTGGACGCGGGTGGAAACGACGCGGCGCGCATTGGCTCGGCCAGCGCCTACGTCGTCAACCTCGAGGACTGCGCGAATGCCGGCATGTCAGGCTGGGGCTGGCAGGACAACGGATACGGCGCGGGTGTCCTCGGCCCAGTTGTCATGTTCCAGACCGCCGGCGCACAGACGATTCGCGTTCAAACCCGCGAAGACGGTTTCCGCTTCGACCAGATCGTGTTGTCGGCCGAGACGTATCTGGCAGCCGCGCCCGGCGCCCTCAGAAGCGACACGACGATCCTCCGCTAAACGCCTGGTTCTGCGGGGTTCCACGGGGTTCCATACGCGGCGCTACGGGGCCGCACGAGGGCGATCAGAGTTGTAATCGGACCCGGTATCCGTAATCAGCCAGCCGAGAAAAAGCTCGACTGAGCCGTATAAGCGGCTCATAATCAGGCACTTAAATTTTAGCTCCGCGGGATCGCGCCTTGCGAACCTCTCCAATCGCCGGATCAAAGCCGCCGGCTTCTTAACTCTCTTGTTTTTAGGAGACTCCGATGCCCCTCCTGGTCCACGTGTTTTTGAGGGCGTGCATCGCCGTGGCGGTCCTCGTCGCGCTGTCGGCACGCCTCGAGGCGGCCACCACTCTCGTGCGCGCGGGCGACAACCTGCAATCGGCACTCAACGCCGCCCAACCCGGCGATGTGCTGCTGCTCGAGGCCGGCGCGCGTTTCGTCGGCAACTTCGTGCTGCCGGTCAAGCCGGGCGCCACCTATATCACGGTGCGCTCAGCCACGCCGGACGCTGGGCTCCCGGGCATCGACAAACGCATGACGCCGGCGTACGCCGCGCTGCTGCCGAAGATTCAATCGATCACGACCGAGCCGGCTGTGCGCTTCGCTTCAGGAGCGCACCACTGGCGGCTGCAGTTCCTCGACTTTCCAGCGACGTATCAGGGATACGGCGAGATTCTGCGGATCGGGGAAGGATCGTCGGCCCAGACTGCGCTCTGGCAGGTGCCTTACGAGATCGAGGTGGACCGCGTCTACATACACGGCGATCCGCTGTTCGGCCAGAAGCGCGGCATCGCGCTCAATGGCCGCAGCGTCACCATCCGCAATTCCTATATCTCCGACATCAAGGCCGTCGGCTTCGACACGCAAGCGATCGGCGGTTGGAATGGGCCCGGCCCCATCACGATCGAAAACAATTTCCTGCAGGGAGCTGGAGAAAACTTTATGCTCGGCGGGAGCGATCCGGCCATCCCCAATCTCGTGACCGAGAACGTCGTCTTTCGAAGTAACTACGTGTCCAAGCCGATGTCATGGCGGTCGGAAAACTGGCAGGTCAAGAATCTGCTGGAGCTGAAAAACGCGCGGCACGTCCTCATCGAATACAACATCTTCGAGAACAACTGGGACAATGCGCAGCCTGGCTACGCGATCCTGTTCACGCCGCGCAACCAGAACGGCGGGTGCTCGTGGTGCGTCGTCGAAGACGTCACGTTTCAATTCAATGTCGTGAGGAACAGCCCGTCAGGGATCAATCTCATCGGCTACGATTACCCCAATCCCAGCGCGCAGACCAACAACGTGCGCATCCGGCAGAACCTGTTCTACGGGCTGACGCAGGCTCTTGGCGGCGTCGGCTGGTTCCTGCTGATTGGCGATCAGCCGCGGGACATCATCGTCGATCACAATACCGTGGATTTCGACGGGACGACGGCGGTGTATGCGCATGGGGGAACCACGGCGGCGCCCGAGCAGATTACCGGGTTCCAGTTCACCAACAACGCCCTACGACACAGTCAATACGGGATCAACGGGGATGGGTTCGCGTGGGGAACGAGCACCATCGCCGGCTATTTTCCCGGTGGTGTCGTGCGCGGCAACTGGCTGCAGGGCGGAACGGCCTCGCGCTATCCCGCTGGCAATATTTTCAGCGGAGCATTTGGGTCGGCGTTCGTCAATCCCGCAGGCGGGGACTACCGGCCGGCCGGGACAAGCGTCCTGATCGGCGCTGCCACCGACGGCACGAACATCGGCGCCGACGTGGCTGCACTGCTGAACGGCACGACTTGGGTGATCGAAGGGACGATGCCGCCACGGCCCGTCACGCCGGGGAACCTGCGCATCGCGAGGTGAGGGACGGGGCGGAGGTCGGGTGCCGGGAGTGCCACGGGCGCCGGGGACCGGCCTGCTTTCAATCTATCGTGACGG
>JANNHC010000684.1:0-7965 GCA_031404215.1 Acidobacteriota bacterium | reverse complement strand
GGGCGGCAACGACCCGCTCATCGTCATGGAGGACGCCGACATCGACGAAGCGTCGAGCCTCGCGGCAGGACGTCAACAACGACGGCCAATACGAAAAGCACTCGGTCTTTGTGGACAAGCTGGTTTTCCCGCGGTTCGTCTTTCCGATCGGCGCCAACGCGGTGCTCACAATGGACTCGAACGCCGATGAGGTGTGGAAGTTCACCGACACGAACAACGACGGCGTGGCGGACACGAAGGAGCTGTTCACGACGAATTTTGGCCGTGCCGGGAACGTCGAGCACCAGCAGAGCCATCTCGCGTGGGGCATGGACAACTGGATGTACAGCACCTACAACGCTTTCCGCGTGCGGTGGACGCCCAGCGGCGTCCAGCGCGAGCCGACGGGCTCGAATGGCGCGCAGTGGGGTGTGACGCAGGACAACTTCGGCAAGATGTATTTCCAGGGCGGCGCGAGCGGCATGCCGGGCTACTTCCAGTTCCCGGTGCACTACGGCAACTTCGACATCGCCGACAGGTTCGAGCCGAATCTCGTCACGACCTGGGGCGCCCCGATGATCCTCGCGGACATGCAGGGCGGGATGCCGATCGTCCGCATGCCCGACGGATCGCTCGGCCGGGCGACGGCGGGCGCGGGCGGCGCGATCTTCCGCGGCGATCGCCTCCCGAAGGATCTGCAGGGCGACTATCTGTACGGAGAAGTCGTCGCGCGAATCGTCCGGCGGCTTCGGCCGGTCGTGACCGAAGGGCTCCCGCAGCTGCGAAACGTGTACCCGGGATCCGAATTCCTCCGATCGACCGACCCGCTGTTCCGGCCGGTCGACCAGACCCTTGCGCCCGACGGGACGCTCTACATCACGGACATGTATCGCGGCATCATCCAGGAAGGGCAGTGGACGAAACCCGGGACGTACCTTCGAAAGAAGATCGAGCAGTATCAGCTGGACAAGGTGGTGCGGCACGGCCGCATCTGGCGCCTCACCTACGACGGCATCGAACGCGATCGCACGGCTCCGCGTCTGTTGGGCGAATCGGCCGCGCAGCTCGTGACCCGGTTGAGCCATCCCAACGGATGGTGGCGCGACACCGCGCAGCAGTTGCTGGTGCTCAGGCAGGATGTGTCGGTCGTGCCGGCGCTGACACAGATCGTGCGGCGATCGGAGCAACCGCTGGCCCGCTTCCACGCCTTGTGGACGCTCGAAGGTCTCGGCGCGCTGACGACCCCGCTCGTGCGCGAGTTGATGGAGGACACCAGTCCCCAGATGCGCATCCAGGCGATTCGCGCGAGCGAGACGATCTATAAGGCAGGTCAGAAATCGCTGGCTGAGGACTACAAGCAGCTCTCGAAAGATCCGGATACGGAGGTGGCGATTCAATCGCTGCTCACGTTGAACCTGTTCAAGGTCCCGGACCTCAAGACCGTGGTGACCGCCGCGCAGGCGGCCAATACCGCACGCGGCGTTCAGGAGATCGGCAAGCAGATCCTGACGCCGTCGAACACGCTGACGGGGCGCGGCGGGCGCGGCAATTCCGCGTTTACACCTGGAGAGATGACGACCCTCGAACGAGGCCAGGGCATCTACAGGGAATTGTGCTTCAGTTGTCACGGAGAGGATGGCCGCGGCATGCCGGAGCCGGGTGTGTCGGACACGGCGAAGAACCTGATGGCGCCGCCGCTCGCAGGTTCGTCACGCGTCCAGGGACACCGCGACTTCGTGATCAAGACGCTGCTGCAGGGGATGACGGGTCCGCTCGACGGAAAGACCTACGCGGCCGGCGTGATGGTGCCGATGGCGACGAACACGGACGAGTGGATCGCCTCGATCGCGTCGTACGTCCGAAACAGCTTCGGCAACACCGGGACGCTCGTGACGCCAGCCGATGTGGCGCGTGTGCGCGCCGGCACCGCGAACCGAAAAGACTCGTGGACCGTTGAGGCGCTGCTCGGCACGCTCCCGTCGCCGCTGCCGGCCCAGCCCACGTGGAAAGCCACGGCGAGCCACAATGGGGGGGCGGCATCCGGCGCGTTCAACTACGCCGGCTGGACTACGGGTGCGCCGCAGCAGGCGGGCATGTGGTTCCAGGTTGAACTGCCAGCGCCGGTCACCGTGACGGAGATCGAGTTCATCTCCGCGGCGTCCGCGGGCGGAGGCGGTGGAGGACGGATGGGTCGTGGCGCTGCGGCGGTGGGTGCGCCCGCCGCTGCAACCGTGCCCGCCCAGACTCCGCCTTCGGCCGCGGCTCCAACCGCAGGTTTTCCCCTCCAGTACAGAGTCGACGCATCGCTCGACGGCACGACCTGGAAGCCGGTGGTGAGCGGCAAGGGGAGCGGCCGCACGACGGTCGTCACTTTTGCGCCGGTGCAGGCAAGGCTCCTGCGCATCACGCAGACCGGGTCGGCAGAGAACGCGTCGGCGTGGTCCATTCAACGGCTGCGACTGTATCGAACAGGCTCGGGGCTGGAGAGGTAGCAGGAAGTTTGAAATCGAAGCAACGAGCAAAGCGTGTAAGATTTCTGGGACGACATGGAACATCACAATAACCTCGCGATTCTCGTCGGGGGCGGGCCTGCTCCGGGCATCAACAGTGTCATCGGCGCGGCCACCATCCGCGCCAAGCTGGAAGCCATCGAAGTCATCGGCGTGCGCGACGGTTTCGAGTGGCTGATGCAGGGGGACATCGATCATGTAATCCCGCTGTCCATCGAGGCGGTCAGCCGGATCCACTTTCGCGGCGGGTCGCATCTCGGCATCGCGCGCGCGAATCCGACGAAGGATCCGCAGCTGCTCGAAAACACGGTCACGTCGCTGCTGCGCCTGAACGTCTCGCAGCTCATCACGATCGGCGGGGACGACACCGCATTCTCCGCGATGAAGCTCGAGGAGCACGCCGCCGGCCGCATCCGCGTCGTCCATGTGCCGAAGACGATTGACAACGATCTCGATCTCCCGCCGCACATCGATACGTTCGGCTTCCAGTCCGCGCGGCATTACGGCGTGGAGATCGTGAAGAACCTGATGGTGGACGCGAAGACGACGTCGCGCTGGTACTTCGTGATCACGATGGGGCGGAAGGCCGGACACCTCGCCCTCGGCATCGGCAAGTCCACTGGCGCGACCGTCACGCTCATCTCCGAAGAGTTCGACGCGCCGATCAGGCTCAACAACATCGTCGATACGCTGACCGCGAGCATCATCAAGCGGCTGGCGGGTGGCCGCCGCGACGGGGTCGCCATCATCGCGGAAGGGGTGGTGCTGGACGTGGCGGAAGGCGATCTGGCGAACCTGCAGGAAGTCGAGCGCGACGCGCACGGCCACGTGCGGATTGCCGAAGTCAATCTTGGCGAGATTCTCAAGGCCAAGGTCACGGAGCGGTTGCGGGGCCTTGGGATCAAGACGACGATTGCCGCGAAGAACATCGGGTACGAACTGCGCTGCGCCGATCCGATTCCCTTCGACATGGAATACACCCGCGATCTCGGGTACTGCGCCGCCAAATACCTGCTCGCCGGCGGCAACGCGGCGATGATCTCGATGCAGGGCGGCCACTTCGTTCCGATTCCGTTCTCGGAGATGATCGACGGTCAGACCGGGCGCACCAAGGTGCGCATGGTGGATATTGCCTCGACCCGCTACGCCATCGCGCGGCGATACATGATCCGGCTTCGCCGGGACGACCTCGAAGACCCCCACGAAGTGGCCCGCCTCGCGACCACGGCGCATCTGACGGAGGAGGAATTTCGCCGCCAGTTCGAGTATCTTGTGGCGCACGAGCCGCCACCTCTCGCGATGGACGAACAGGGAGAGCGGCTCGCGACCTCGAAAGGATAGTGGTCCGGTCGCGAGGCGCGACGGCGGAACGACAAGGAGGATCGGACATGCGTCGCATGCTGGCGTTGTCGGTGTCGCTCGTCCTCCTGGCGGCCGGATTGGTTGCCGACGCACCATCAGGCCAGGTCACTCGCGAAGGAGTGACGCGCACGGTCTACGTGACCGTCACGGACAAGCACGGCGTCTCCGTCACCGATCTGGCCCCAGGCGAGTTCGCCGTCAAGGAGGGTGGCAAGAGCCGCGATGTGGTCGAGGCCGGCATCACCACCATTCCCATGCGGATCGCCCTGCTCGTGGATGACAACGGCACGGGCATCTTCCGGGCCAGCGTCGCGAAATTCATCGAGCGGCTGCAGGGGCGTGCCGAATTCGCGCTGAGCACGGTCGCCGGCCAGCACTTGAAGATCGTGGACTACACCGCTGACGTGGACCTCCTCACGTCGGCCATCCGCCAGCTCACCGCGCGCCCGGGCACCAACGACGGCGGGCAGCTCCTCGAAGGCATTTTTGAAACCGCCAGGGACCTGCAGAAGCGCAAGGCACGCCGGCCGGTGATCGTCGTGCTGACGGTGGGCGGCGAAGAGCACAGTACGGTGCTGGCGCATCATGTGCTCGACGAGCTGCAGAAGAGCGGCGCGGCGCTTCACGTCATCGCGATCAACAGCTCGGCGCTGCGTGCGATGGCGGCCGTCTCGCGGCCCAGCGCGCTCCTCGAGGAGAACCTGAACCTCAGTAAAGTGCTGGGGGATGGGCCGAAACAATCAGGCGGCAAGCGCGACGAGATCGTCGCCTCCGCGGGCCTCGTCGTCGGGCTGCAGCAGCTGGCGGAGGCGTTGAAGACCCAATACGCCGTGTCGTTCTCGCGCGCCGACGCGCCCAGGTCGAGCGACAAGATCTCCGTCTCGGTCACGCGCTCCGGCCTCTCCGTGCGCGCCCCCATGCGCCTGCGGATGCCGTAAGGGCTCAGCGATTGGGGATCAGGGATCAGGGATCAGGGATCAGGGATTAGATTAGGGATTAGTTTAGGGATTAGTTTAGGGATTTAGGGATTGATGTGTCCCGTGCTGCCGCGCACGACGAGCGTGTGTGGCAGCGTCATCGACGTCGGCACGATCGTCTTCCCGCTCAGAATATCCAGCAGCAGCCGGACGGTGCCTTCACCGATGGCTCGCATCGGCTGCGCAATGGTCGTCAGCGGCGGATCCATGTGGCGCGAGAACCGGATGTCGTCGAACCCCACGAGTGACAGGTCCTCCGGCACCCGCACGCCCTGACGCCGCGCAACCTGTCGTACGCCGAGCGCCATTTCATCATTGAAGCAGAACACCGCCGTCGGCCGGTCCTGGAGAGCCAGCAGGCGCTCGGCGGCGGTCGCGCCGGACTCGATCGAAAAATCGCCGTGCACGATGACGAAGTCCTCGACGGCGTCCTCCTGGCGCGCGCGCGTGGTCGCACCGCGCAGCCGCTCGCGGCTGAGCGGGCTGACGAGCGGACCCGTCACGATCCCGATGCGTCGATGTCCGAGGCCGTAGAGATGGTCCATCGCTTCGGAGGCCGCGGCGGCGTTGTCGATGTGCACGCTGGGGATCCGCAGGCGCGCGTTGAACTCGCAGCCGTTGACGACCGGCGCGCACGCGGGAGCCATCGAGCGTACGAGATCGCCGGCACTCTTCGGGAGGCGATGTCCCAGGAAGATCAGCCCGTCAGCTTCCTTTCGCTGCAGCATCGACGCGTAGCGCTCCTCGCGGGCCTCGTCGTGCTGCGTGTCGCCGAAGAGCACCGCGTACCCTTCGCGCTGCGCCGCGTCCTCGATGCCCTGCAGGATCTGCGAAAAGAACGGATTTGAGATGTCCGGGACCGTCACGAGGAGGTTGCCGGTCCGGAGGGTGCGCAGGTTCTTGGCCGCCGAATTCGGCGCGTACGCCATCAGCTTGACCGTGTGGAGGACCCGGAGGCGCGTTTCGGGCGAGACAACCTGCGGCCGGCTGAGGACACGGGAGACCGTGGCCGTGGAAACTCCCGCTCGCCTGGCCACCTCGTAGATGTTGGGCATCAGCCGTCTTCAGCGGCCGCATCATACAGTCCACGCCGTTGTTTGACAATTCAGCGTCGATCGGCGCTCCACACGCCGGCCGGAACCGGATCCGGATCCGGGCCCGGAGAGAGGAACTGCTCCATTTCGAGGCTGAATGGCGTGCTGATGGTGGACTACACTGATCCGCAGCCTGACAGCGAAGCCCGAACCCCTTGCCTGTCAGTTGCACTCGAGTGGCCGGGGCAACATGCGGTTCGGGGACATCATCATTCGCGACGTGACGAGGCGGTAGTCAATTCATAGAGGCAACATGTCCCCACTTGATCGACGCGACTTTTTGAAGAGTGCCGGAGCCGGACTGACGGCGGCCGGTGTCATGCTGACGCCGCGCGAGCAGGCGCTCGCGCAGGCGCAGGCGGAGAAGAACAGGCTGGATCGTATCGCGGCCTGCTCGTACCCGATTCGGTACATCTTCAAGTCCCGGCCGAACACCGGGCGCGGAGGCGGCGCCGGTGCGCCGGCGCAGCCGGTTGCCGGTGCGGGACAGCCTGCGACAGCGGTGGCTGGCGCTGCGGCCCCGACGGCCCAACCATCCGCGCCGCCGCGGGTGACCAATGGCGGGTGGAC
Organism: Acidobacteriota bacterium; assembly: GCA_031404215.1. Classification (GTDB taxonomy): domain Bacteria; phylum Acidobacteriota; class Vicinamibacteria; order Vicinamibacterales; family 2-12-FULL-66-21; genus JALZOC01. The sequence goes on along the minus strand of JANNHC010000684.1, from coordinate 1,473 downwards.
GACCGAGCGGATGAAGGAGAGGTACGGCGAGATCACGATGCTGGACTTCCCGCAGTTCACGAAGGACACGTTCGCGGGCGTGACCCACATGGACATTTTCTCGGGTCTGTTCGGCGACGTGACCGACGACACGATGTTTGCCGGGCGCACGTTCGATCCGATGAGCCCGTCGGGAAGGAAGTGGCTGGACAAGCTGGCGGCGAAGCTCGTCACCACCGGGACCAGGGTGCAGCACATTTCAAACAACGCGCCGACCAATCTCGCCGGTCCTGATGCAGCGCAGCGCAGGGCCGGCGTCGAGATCGCGAAGCGGTGGCTCGAAGGATGCGCCGTCCTCGGCGTGAAGTCGATGCGCATGAACTCGACATCGGCGCTCGGCCCGAGCATCCGGCCGAACGCGATTCCGCGATCGAGCGACAACTATCCCAGGAATCTCGACCTGATTCCGTTGCTCGATGCCGCGATCGAGTCGTACAAGGAAATGGCCGACTACGGCGGCGCACTCGGCATTCGCGTCACGATCGAGAATCACTGGGGCCTTGCGGCCGATCCGATGAACATCCGGATCATCATCGACGCCGTGAACCATCCCTATTGCGAAGCGTCACCAGACTTCTGCAACTGGGAGCACGAATACATGCTGTTCAACGGGTTGAAAGCGCTCGCGCCGTACTCCCACACGAACGTGCACGCGAAGTACTGGGACCGCTGGGGCGAGAGGAACGACGTGCAGCGCTCGACGCGAATCATGCTGGCCGGCGGCTTCAAGGGCACGTTTGCGCTGGAGTACGAGGAAGGGCCGCTCAACGGCATCGAAGGGGCGAAGTATCTTTATAAGGAGGTGCTCGCGGCGTTGACCGCGCCGATGCCGGTGATCTGACGGGGTCGTCTCCGCGGGGGCTGAAGCCCACGCGCTACATCCCACGGCCGGCGCGAACGTCCACAGGCTGACCGGTTCGGGCGGACTCGTACGCGGCCATCGCGACCCGGAAAGCGCTGCGCGCCTGCTGGATGGTGACGTCGGGCGTCCGTTTGTGATCGAGGCACTCGACCAGGTGGTTGAGCGCCAGGGGAAACGTCGGGGAAGAACTCTGTTCCGGCTGACGCTCGAACACCCAGTCGGCTGCTCCCGCGGCCAGCACGGCACGCCCCGGCGACCGGAACCATTGGTCGATCATCTCGCCGCGCGTCCCGACGATTTCCAACCGGACCACGCTGTTCTGCTTCGGTGAGGGCGCGGTTTTCCTCGGAGCGTTGATCGTCCACGACGCCTCGAGGGTCGCGACGATGCCGTTCTCGAACGTGAATGTCGCCAGGCCCCAGTCTTCCACCCCGATATCCTTGTGCACGAGATTCGCAATTCTTGCCTCGGCCCGGACGATGGGGCTGCCCGCAAGCCATTCGAACACCTCGATCCAGTAGATGCCCTCGTCTATCAAGGCGCCGCCTGGAACATGGCGCGGGTCGGCGAAC
>JANNHC010000683.1:0-12592 GCA_031404215.1 Acidobacteriota bacterium | reverse complement strand
GTGATGATGCCTTCGACCTTGAACGCGTCCGCCGACATGCCGGGCGGAATGTCTTCCCGACGTACCGCTGACCTGTTGCAACGGTACGACCGGCCGGGGCCGAGGTACACGTCGTACCCAACGGCGATCGACTTCACCGAGAGTTTCGACGAGCACGCGTATCGCGGCCGGCTTCGAGCGGCGGCCTCAGCCGCCGGCGAGCCGCTTTCACTGTATGTGCACCTGCCTTTTTGCGAAGCGCGGTGCACCTATTGCGGCTGCATGACGATCGTCACCCGGAAACGGGACGTGGCCGCGCGGTACCTGGAGTACCTCGAGCGCGAGATCGCGATGCTCGCGGGGGCGCTCGAGGGGCGGCGGCGCATCGTGCAGCATCACTGGGGCGGCGGGACCCCCACCTATCTGACGTCTACCCAGATCGAGCGCCTGCACGGCGTCGTCGCGCGCCACTTCGACATCGATCCCGATGCGGAAATGGCCATCGAAATCGACCCGCGCGTCACCAGTCGCGAACAGCTCCAGCTCCTGCGATCGCTGGGGTTCAACCGCCTGTCGATGGGCGTGCAGGACTTCACGCCTGAAGTGCAGGAGGCGATCGGCCGGACCCAATCCGAGGCGCTCACGCGCGATCTGTACGAACACGCGCGGACCATAGGTTTCGAGGCCATCAACATGGACCTCATCTACGGCCTGCCGCGCCAGACCGTCGAGACGTTCACGCGGACGTTGTCGTCAGTCGTTGGCATGCGTCCCGACCGGATCGCGGTGTATTCCTACGCCCACGTGCCCTGGCTCCGGCCGCATCAGAGCCGGATCGACACAGCCGACCTGCCGGGCCGCGATCTGAAGTTCGACCTGATTGCGGCCGCGATTGAAACGTTCGGGGATGCGGGCTACGCGGCCATCGGCATGGATCACTTCGCGCTTCCCGGTGATGAACTGGCGATTGCCGCGCGGGAGCGCCGGCTCCATCGGAACTTCATGGGATACACGACGCGGCCCGCCGCCGACATGGTGGGCGTGGGCGTGTCGGCGATTAGCGATCTGCGCGGCGCCTTTGCCCAGAACCTCAAGAAGCTCCCCCCCTACTATGCGGCGATCGACGCCGGCCGGTTTCCGATCGAGCGCGGCTACGCCCTCACCGATGACGATCTCATTCGGCGGTACGTGATCTCGGAATTGATGTGCAACTTCTTCGTGGACCGCGCGACAGTCACGGAGCGCTTTGGCGTCGACTTCGGCGCGTACTTCGCCTGCGAGCTCGGCGCACTGACGGCCCCGGGCGGTCCGGTCAGCGATGGATTTCTGAACGTCACAGCGACCGCGCTGGACGTGCCCCCAGCCGGACGTTTGTTCGTGCGCAGCATCTGCATGCACTTTGACCGCTACCTGGCCACCCATTCCGGACGGCCGGTGTTTTCCCGAACGATTTGAGCACCCTTCATGGATTCACAGACTGCCATCGTCCTCTTCAATCTCGGCGGGCCGGACGACCTCGCCTCGGTTGAACCCTTTCTCGTGAACCTGTTCCGCGATCGCGAGATCATCCAGCTGCCGGGAGGCGCGGTGCTGCAACCGGTGATGGCGCGGCTCATTGCCAGGATGCGCGCCCCGTCGGTCCGCGAGAACTACCGCCGGATCGGCGGAGGATCGCCCCAACTGCGGATCACGCGCGACCAGGCGCTCGCGCTCGAGCACCGCTTGAACGACGGCGCCCTGGGGAGCCACCATTACCGGGTCTTCATCGCCATGCGCTACACGCGGCCGTCTGCGGAGGACGCGCTCACGGCCATCGCGGCCGCCGGCATCCGGCGCATCGTCACGCTGACGCTGTTTCCTCACTGGTCGAAAGCCACCACCGGTTCGTCGCGCAATGAGCTTGACCGGACGCTCGCCAGCCCCCGGTGGCTGCGAACGAGCTTCGACATCACGCATATCGAGCACTATGCCGATGACCCTCTCTACGTCGCCGCGCTGACGGCCACAGTGCAGAATGCGTGGGGCCGCATTCCTCCGGATCGGCGCGCGCGGACGGTCATTCTGTTCAGCGCGCACGGGCTGCCGCAGCGATTCATCGACGAGGGCGACCCCTACCTCACGCACATCGATGCAACCCGGTTCGCCCTGCTCGAACGGCTCAACCTGCCGAACCGGCAGCTGCTCGCGTTTCAGTCCCGTACGGGCCCTGTGAAATGGATTGGCCCCGGCACTGAAGCCGTGCTCGCCGAGCTCGGCGATTCAGGCGTCACGGACGTGCTCGTCGTGCCCTTGTCGTTCGTCTCCGATCACATCGAAACGCTGTACGAAGTGGATATGCTCTTTGCCGACGCCGCGCGCGAGGCGGGTATCACCGGTTACTATCGGCCGGCGGCGCTCAACACGCACCCCCTCTTCATCGAGGCGCTGGCCGGCCTCGTTCACGACAACCTCGCGACGCCCGCCGGGCACCGCGGCGCGAGACAGGAGCACGACGCATGTGCGCACGCAGGTGCAGTGTGAAGCGAATCGTCATTGCCGGCGGCGGCATCGCCGGGTTGTCGATCGCCTGGGCCATCAGGCGGCGCGACCCGGACGCGGAGATCCAGGTGCTCGAGCGAAGCGCACGCACGGGCGGCTACATCCGCACCGAGCATCTCGACGGCTACATCTGCGAGTCGGGCCCCGGCGGCTTTCTCGACAACGCGCCAGCGACGCTGGAACTGGTTCGTGAGGCCGGCCTCGAATCGCGCCTGCTGCCGAGCGCTGATGCGGCACGCAAGCGGTACATCGTGCGCGCCGGACGGCTCTCGGAAGTGCCCACGTCGGTCGCCGGATTCCTGAAGAGCCGGCTCCTCTCCGCACGCGGAAAGCTGCGAATGGCCTGGGAACCGTTCGCCCCTCCGCGGCCGGACGGCGAAGAGTCGATCTTTGAATTTGCGAGCCGCCGAGTTGGACACGAGGCCGCGTCTGTGCTCGTGGACCCCATGGTCTCAGGTGTGTTTGCCGGCGACGCACAGGCTCTCTCACTTCGGGCGTGCTTTCCCAGGATGTGGCAGCTCGAGGAGGACCACGGCGGGCTGTTCCGAGCCTTGCTGGCGACCCGGCGATCGCGACGTCGGGACGCGGCCCTTGGCGCCCCGTCTGGACGCCTGACGTCGTTCGTGGGGGGCATGTCGGACCTCACCGATGGCCTGACGCAGGGGCTCGGCACGGCCGTCCGGACCTCGACGGCCGTCGTGGGACTCCGCACGCGCGAGGGTTCCACGATCAGACCCGACGCGGCATCGGCCCGGCGCTATGCCGTCAGTACCACGGCCGGCACGATCGAGGCGGACGCGGTGGTCCTGAGCGGCCCGGCGTCGGAATCCTCGACCGTTCTTTCCGGCCTCGATCCGGTCCTGGGCGCTCTTCTTCAGACCATCCCGACTGCGCCGCTCGCGGTGGTCTGCCTCGGCTACGACACGCAGGACATCGCATCGCAGTGCGACCTCGCTGGCTTCGGCTTTCTCGTCCCGCGCACGGAGGGGGTTCGGATTCTTGGCGCGTTATGGGAGACGAGCAACTACCGGAACCGCGCACCGGCCAACAAAACGCTGCTGCGCGTCATGATCGGCGGAGCGCGGGATCGACAGGCGGTGTCCCTCTCCGACGGCGAACTCCTGCAGGTCGTCGCGCAGGACCTCGCGCGGACGATGGGCGTATCGGCCGCGCCGGAGTTCGTCCGGATCATCCGCCACCCACGCGGTATTCCTCAGTACGTGAAAGGCCACCTCGCCAAGGTTCGTCGCATCGACACGATGCTTGAGGCGCATACCGGCCTGTTTCTCGCTGGAAATTCGTACCGGGGCGTCTCGATTAACTCCTGTATCGCCGAAGCGGAGCGGGTGGCGGACGCCGTCCTGCAATCACTCCCGGCCGCGCGCCCGCTGCCAGTGGACGCCATCAGCGCGTAGGATACCGACATGCAGACACATCACGCTCCGGCCCAAACCGACGGCCTGTTCTCCGCGATGAACGCCATTACCGGCATCGCGGGCATCCTGTTTGGCATCATCGTCGGCTATGTCATCGGTTCCGGCCAGTTTCAGAACGCCGCCATCGTCGCGACCGCCGGCGGGCCCCCGGTCGCCACCTCTTCCGCACCGCAGCCCACGGCGCTCGTGACCGAAGCCGACCTGCGGCCGTACCGTGATGTGCTCGCGAACGATCCCAAGAACGCCCGCGCCGCCGAAGCGCTGGGGAACAAGCTGTACGACGCGGGCCGTTACGCGGACGCCGTGCCGTACTACCAGCAGTCGCTCGCGAACGATCCGAGCAACGTCAACGTCAGCACCGATCTCGGCACGGCGCTCTATTACTCGGGACGGGCCGACGAGGCGCTGGTCCAGTTGCAGAAGTCGCTGGGGCTCGACGCCCGCCATGCCCAGACGCTCTTCAACGTCGGTATCGTCAAACGTGATGGGAAAAACGATCGGAAGGGAGCGGTCGAGGCATGGGAGCTGCTGCTCGCCGCGAATCCCGGATACGCGGACGCGGCGCGCGTGCGGACGTTGATCGCAGAATCGAAATGACCCGGCTCCTCAGGCTGTCGCCTGCACGCTCTCGACCGGTTCGCGCGGTTCGACGATGCCGCAGCGCGCGATGCGATCGCCGAGCGTGGATCGCTTGATGTTGAGAAGCTCGGCCGCCTTCGACTTGTTGCCGTCCGACACTTTCAGCGCCCAGGCGATCAGATTCGTCTCGACTTCCTTCAGCCGATCATCGAGCGAAATCGACTTCGGCGGCTCGAGCACCGGGAGAGGCGAACGTTCCTCGGAGCCGGCGGCGCCAAACAGCACGCTCGCCGCAAGGCATCCGACACGCACCGTGCCGCAGGTGCAGGTCTGGATCATGCGCTCGCACGCATTCTCGAGTTCGCGCACGTTGCCCGGCCAGCGGTGCCGCTCGAACGCCTGCCGCACGGCCGGCGAGATGTCGGGCACATCGATCCCACGCTCGCATGCGAACCGGCGAAGGAAATGCTCCATCAGGACCGGCACGTCCTCGCGCCGTTCGCGCAGTGGCGGCAGCACGATCGGCAGCACGTTCAAGCGGTAGTACAGGTCTTCGCGGAACGCGCCGTCCGCGACCATCTGCCTGAGATCGTGCTTGGTCCCCGTGATGATTCGGACGTTGAACGGAATCGTCCGCGTGCCGCCGACGCGCTCCACCTGGCGATTCTGCAGCGCGCGCAGCAGCTTCACCTGCATCGACAGCGGCACGTCGTCAATGTCGTCGAGAAACAGCGTGCCGCCTTGCGCCAGCTCGAAGCGCCCAGGCTTGTCCTTGATGGCGCCGGTGAAGGCGCCCCGCTCGTGGCCGAAGAGCTCGGTTTCGATGAGCGATTCGGAAAACAATGCGCAGCTGACCGCGACGAACGGCTGATGCCGGCGGGCGCTCTGGTGATGCAGCATGTTCGCGACGACTTCCTTGCCGGTGCCGCTCTCCCCGGTAATGATCACGCTGCTGTCGCTCCGGCTCACCACCTTCACGAAATCGAACACCGCCCGCATCCGCGGGCTGTAGCCGACCACGACCTGGTCGATCGAAAATTGTCCGGGAGTTTTCATAGTGGCTCAGAATGCTGGCTGAAATCGGACGCCTCAGACGACCTGGAGCTCCTCGAATTCCTTGATCTCTTCCCGCAGCGCCATCTCGACGCCCATATACAACGTCATGTGCGCGCTCGGGCAGCCGGAACACATGCCCGTCAGGCGGACGCGCGCGCTGTTTCCCGACACGTTCAGCAGCTCGATGTCGCCGCCGTCGGCCTGCATCATCGGCCTGATTTTCCCGAGCACCGATTCCACGCGTTCCCTCGACACCATGCTGGCCCCCCACTCTTTCGGACAACGCCCATCGCTCTGTGACGTCTACGTGCGGCCGCAGCCGCCGGAATCCCGTCAGAGCAACGGGTATGCCAGACGTGAGCGTGGGTTTTGGCTGGAAAATGGCGCGTTTGCGCGCGGGCACGCGCGTTGCTCCAAACACCTGGATGGGAGGCGCGGGAAATTTTTCCCGCGTGGAGGCGGGATTATTCCCGCTCGGCCGTTTTCTCCAGGCCGAACTTTTCGATGCGATACCGGATCTGATCGCGGTTCAGACCGAGCAACGCCGCCGCCTTGGTGTGATTCCAGCCGGTCCGTTTGAGGGCCTGGGTCACCAGCTCCCGCTCGACGTGCTCGAGGCTGACGCCTTCATCCGGCAAATCGTAGGTGCCCCCGACGGATCGGCGCGACACGGCGATGGGGAAATGCGCCGGCTCGAGCCATTCGCCATCCACCAGAAGCATCGCCCGCTCGACGGCATTCCGCAGCTCCCGGATGTTGCCCGGCCAGCGGTATCCCCGAAGGAGCTCGAGCGCCTCAGGTGTGGCCCCCCGGACCTGCTTCCGGAACTCCCGATTGAACTGATCGATGTAGAAGCTCAGCAGGAGCGGCACATCCGACGGGTGCTCGCGCAGCGGCGGCAGCTGCACCTGCATCACGTTCAGACGGTAGTACAGATCCTCTCGGAACTTCCCCTGCGCGACGGCGTCTTCGAGGTCGCGGTTGGTGGCAGCCACGACACGAACGTCCACGTGAATGTCCGCCGCGCCGCCGACACGCTTGAAGGCCTTTTCCTCGAGGAAGCGCAGGAGCTTGGCCTGGAGCGCGGGTAACATCTCGCCGATCTCGTCGAGAAACACCGTGCCGCCTTCAGCCGACTCGAGAAGACCGGTTTTCTGCTGGCGGGCGTCGGTGAACGCCCCGCGCTCGTGGCCGAACAGCTCGCTCTCCAGCAGGGCTTCTGGCAGCGCCGAACACGTGATGTTCATGAAGGGACGGGGCGCACGCCCCGAGTTGTAGTGAATGACCTTGGCGGCGAGGTCCTTGCCGGTCCCGCTCTCGCCGGTCAGCAGCACCGTGGACGCGGGGCTCGTCGCGATACGCTGAAGCAACGCGCGCAGGTTCTGCATCGCGATCGCGTCGCCCACGATGCGCGACAACCCATACGGTTCCGACTGCGACGCGCGCAGCGCGCGCACCTCGCGCCGAAGCGCCGTCGTTTCGAGCGCCTTGCCAACGACGAGCGCGATTTCGTCAAGGTTGAAGGGCTTGTTGGCGTAGTGATACGCCCCCTGTTTCATCGCTTCCACCGCTGTTTCGATGCTGGAAAACGCCGTGAGGAGGATGATGGGGACGTCCGGCTCCGCCGCTTTCATCTTCTTCAGCACCTGGAGCCCGTCGGAATCAGGCAACCGGTAATCGAGCAGCACCAGATCGATCGTGCTGCCGAACCGCTCCAGCGCCTCGCGCGCGGTGCCCGCCTCGATGATCGTGCAGCCTTCCGCGGTCAGACGCTCGGCGATCGACCAGCGAATCAGCTGTTCGTCGTCGACAACGAGCACGGTGGGCATGCAAGGGGATTATATGGGAAGGTCGGCCGGGCAGCCCTCAAGGACTACGCGGCAGGGTTTGGCACGAGTTCCGTGGAGCGCAGGGAGCGTGCGCTACGCGGCGATTGCCTCGCGGACAAGGGCGACCATGTAGTCCATGTCGAAGGGCTTCCCCAGGGCGCGGAACGCGCCGGCACTAACCGCTTCGGCGAGGATTTCGGCGGTCCCGTGCGCCGTCATGAGGATGATGCGCCAGCCGGGGGCGCGCCGCCGCAGCGTGCGCAGCAGTTCGAGATCGTTCGAATCGGGCAGCTTCAGGTCGAGCAGCACGACGCCGATGTCGCCCTCCGCGTCGAGCCACGCCAGCGCTTCCCGCGCGGTGGCCGCCTCGACGACCTCAAAGCCCTCGGCTTCAAGCGTCTGAGCGATCGACCAGCGGATCAGGCTCTCGTCGTCAACGATCAGGATGGAAGCCATTTTTGCGGAATATTTGCAGCTCGGCGGGGAAAATCCCCCGCTCGGGACGGCGGAAATCGGGATGTGGGCCGTATGTACGCTAGCATCTGCCATATCTGGACTCGTTACACGGGATCGCAATCAAACCTCGATCCATATGCCGCTGACCCCCTCGCCCGCGGCGGAATGGAACGACCGGCGGCTCGTCATCACGGCCGTGGCGATCGGTGGTGCCGTGTTCATCGCCGACCTCAACCTCCCGTTCGATATCGCGATCAGCGCGCTGTACGGCATCGTCGTCCTCCTCGGTCTGTTCATCCGGAACCCCAGATTCCCACTGGCCGCGTCGCTGATCGTGACTGTGCTGACCATCGCTGGCTGGTGGCTGTCTCCACGGGACGGGCCCGTCGCGCATGGAGTCGCCAATCGCGCGCTCACGCTGGTCGGGATCTGGGTCAGCGCGTGGCTCGTGGCCGGATACGGAAAGGTCGGCCGCGCGCTGCATCGCTCGCTGAAGGATCTGGCCGACACGACCTTCGCACTCGACCAGGCGTCGATTGTCGCGACAACGGACGTGAAGGGGCAGATCACCTACGTCAACGACAAGTTCTGCGAAATCTCCAAATATCCTCGAGAGGAGCTTCTCGGCCAGGATCACCGCATCATCAACTCGGCCTACCACCCGAAAGAATTCATTCGTGGGCTGTGGCAGACGATCGCGAGCGGACGGATCTGGCGCGGGGAGCTTCAGAACCGGGCGAAGGACGGCTCGTACTACTGGGTGGACACCACGATCGTCCCGTTCATCGACGAGCGCGGCAAACCCTACAAATACATGGCCATCCGATCGGACATCACCGAGCGCAAACGGTCGGAGGCGCTGCTCCGCGAGCAGACGGCGCTCGCGCGGCTCGGAGAGATGGCGGCGGTCGTCGCCCACGAGGTCAGAAACCCGCTGGCCGGCATTCGCGGCGCGCTGCAGGTCATCGGCGGACGCATGCCCCCAATGAGCCGTGACCGCGCGGTGGTGGGCGACATCGTCGAACGGCTCGACGCCTTGAACAATATCGTCCAGGATCTACTGGTCTTTTCGCGGCCACGCGAGCCGAAGCTCGGGCCCGTATCACTCGTGGATCTGCTCGACGGGACCGTGGCGCTCCTCAAGAAGGACCCCGATCACGCCGCGGCTCGCGTCGATATCATGGGCGACCGGCCTGTCATCAAGGCCGACGCCGAGCAACTGCAGACGGTTCTGCTGAACCTGCTGCTCAACGCCGCACAGGCGGCCGATACTGAAGGGCGCATCCGCGTCACCGTCACGAGCGATGACGGCGTTTGCCGGATCGCCATCGCCGACAATGGGCCGGGTATCGCCCCCGAGATCCGCGAACGGATCTTCGAGCCGTTTTTTACCACCAAGCACCGGGGCACCGGTCTCGGTCTGCCGACCGCAAAACGTGTCGTCGAGCGCCACCAGGGACACATCATCATCGATTGCCCGCCTGGCGGCGGCACGATTGTGACCATCACCCTGCCGGTCGATCCGGGACTGCCGCAGCCGGTCCTGGCCGGCTGAACGGCTGTGGGAAATCCGGCGCGGTGCGAGTACTCCTTTGAACAATCCGGGACTATTTCCCATGGCATTCCACTTGCGACGATCCGGGCGGAGCGTGTCCGATGAGAACCAGAACCGTTAGCCCTGGTCCGTTCCGCAACATCCTCTGCCCCGTCGATTTCTCCGATCAGTCGCGCGACGCGTTGCGCGCCGCGGGTGGGCTCGCGGCCGACCCGGCGAGCAGGGTGACCGTGCTCTATGTGCATGATCCGACGATCGCAGGCGCCGAGGCCATCGTGTTTCCCGATCATTCGCTGTCTGATTTGCGGGCCGAGGTCAAGACGTTCGCGGCGCGGGTCTTGACGGCGGAGCGCGCAAGCGCTCCGACCACGCGTTACGTGGCCACGGTCGGAAACCCGGGCCGCGAAATTCTGGCCCTGGCGACCCGATTTCGATGCGACCTGATCGTGATGGGATCGAGGGGGCTCGGGGGCGTCAGGAAACTGCTGCTCGGATCGACGACTGACCGCGTGATCCACCATGCGGCCGTGCCGGTGCTTGCCGTCCGGTCGATGCCGCGCGCTCGCCGCCAGGCGCGTGCACCGGCGATCGTCCGGCCGTGAACGAGTCCTGACGTCTACTCTATGGGGACACGCCCGACTGGGTGTGGTGGGCCGTGTCGAGGAACACGCCTGGCAGCGCCTGGCCGGGCTGCGGCGGGAGCGCAAGCACCAGCCTGTGCGCCAGACACAGCACCCGGTACGTGACCGATCCCATACGCGGTCCGAGGACTGGCGACGAGTGCAGCCCCATCACAATCAAGCCGGCATCCCTGTCGTTGGCGACCTTGGCAATTTCCTCCGCCGGTTCCCCGTACGCGAGGAGCGCCTCCGATTTCACGCCTCCAGGCATGGCGGCGGTTACCCGCTCCAGTTCCGCTTCCACCCGGTACCGCCGCTCGGTTTCCACGGTCGGAAGCGCCGTTTGCGCCGCAACTATCGACCGCACGGGCTCGACGACATGCAGCAGCAGGAGCGGCAGGGCGAGGGCCTCCGCAAGCCCCCGCGCGATCGAGAGCTGATGCGCTGACGCGGCTGTGAGATCGACGGGGACCAGCACACGATGGATGAGCTTCCTCACGTCGTCGAACTCCATCGGGCCCGGGTCACCGCCCGGCGTAATGAGCGCCGGTACGCTGGTTTCACGGAGCACGCGTTCGGTCGTTGATCCGAAGAACAGTTTGCGGAAACCGGTCGCACCGTGGGACGCCATGACGATCAGGTCGCACCCGCACTCGCGTGACACCCGCAGGATCTCCGGGGCGGGCTTCCCGCTGGCGACTTCGAACTGCACAACCGCGGACTCGTTCCACCTGGCCCCGAGGGCCTGCCGGAAGAACGTCTCCATTTCGCGAATCGTGTCGTTCTTCAGTCGAGCGGAGCCGCCGGCGAGGTCCGCGGCTTCGGCGAGCAGCGGATCGTTCACGACAAGCAGGACCAGCCGGGAGCAGAAATGCGAGGCAATCGTGCCGGCGTAGCGCAGGGCGCCGCTGGAACTCTCTGAGAAATCAATCGGGCACAACACGGATGGGCTGAGACTCATGGTGCCGATCATCCAGCAATCCGACTGCCATCCGCGCGAAGCCGAATGGCGCCCGGTTCCCGGCGTTACTGCCGCCCGGCGTGCGGACCTTTCCCCGGCTGGGCGAAAAATCCCGCATCCATGCGACGCGCCTCGCGCCGGTCCAGGCGGCCCATCAAGCCGTGACGACCCGGCAAGTGCTGGAGACAAGCTCCGCCGGCGCGTCCGAGACGAATTCGCGCTGCGGATGGCGAACCGTCAGCACCGGACATGGTGCGGTCCGGACGACACGTTCGGCGACGCTGCCGAGCAGCAGATGGCCGAGCGGCCCGCGGCCGTGCGTGCCGAGCACGATCAAATCAATTCGGTGCTCAGCGGCGTAACGCACGATCTCCGAATGCGGAGTCCCCACTTGCGTCTGGACAACGGTCTTTGACGCGGCCGAGACCGGCACGCTTTCGGCGAGCCGCCGTTTGGCCTGCGTCTCCCAGTCCGCGAGCATGTCGCCGATTGGCGCGGCAAATCCCTCGGCCGCCCACGGCAGCGTGTACGGGTCCTGCACGACGGTGAGCAGGTGGACCGTGGCGCCGAAGGCTTCCGCCAGCGCGTAGCCATAGCTCACGGCGGCGTCCGAGCATCCACTGAAGTCGGTCGGAACCAGGATTGTTTTCAGGCTGATCATGATGTCCTCTACTGCTTCATCGCGGCTGCAAGCACCGATCCCGGCTGTTTACGGCGCAAACGCCCGTGTAATGAATTGGCCACGCGGCATGTTGCCGGAAGTCCGGCAGTGGCGAAGTGGAGCGACAGGGTTCTGGTGCAGATCGCCTCGGCAGGATTCATGCGAGTGAGTCCTGTCAAACCACGGAGGGTCACATGTCCCGCATGATGGCGTGGCTGCTCGGCGTCATGGTCTGCCTTTCCGCTGCGGCCATCAGGGCACAGGCGCCGCACGAGTGGCCGACGTACCCCATCAAGGAAGCGCCCGCGGCATTGCGGCCGGCCACGCAGCATGGCGACATGATCATCATTTCCATTCAGAACGCCGTGCTATCCGAGCTGACGCGCGAGCTCACTCAAGGCGGACCTGGTGACGCCATTCAGGTATGCCACATGTCCGCCACAACGATCGTCCACCGCATCGGACGCGAAGAGGGAGTCTCCGCGGGAAGAACATCCGCGCGCGTGCGCACGCCGTCCAATGCGCCGAGAGCGTGGGCCGCCCCCATCGTCGCGCGCTATGCGGAGAGCCGGGCGGCGGGCCTCGACGGGTTCGTCGTCGATCTCGGAAACAAGGTCGGCGTGATGCGGCCCGTCGCGCACCGCGCCGTGTGCTCGCCGTGCCACGGACTCGAGGAACAATTGAATTCTCGCGTGCGTGTGGAATTGAAAGACAGGTATCCAGCCGATCGGGCGACTGGTTTCAAAGAAGGCGACCTGCGCGGATGGATCTGGGTGGAAGTGCCGAAGCGGTAGGCAGCGAACCGCTTTTCTCGAATCCAGCGGCGTTCGAGGCGGTATGGCAATGGACGGACATTGGTGCGCGGCTAGTAGGTGATTCGGCGTGAGCGGATGCGCGGCTGTGGCGTGCCGATTCGAACGCG